>JAVBQW010000062.1:0-6162 GCA_031548665.1 Thermoguttaceae bacterium | reverse complement strand
ATTTCGTCACGATTGGGAGCGTCGGTGACGGGTTCGGACTGACCGAGCGATCCCTTGGAGTCATATACCCCCTTTTGGGGAGGGGGTGGTGTGCGCCGATCGTCGAAAACCCGTGTTTTTTCATGAAAATTTCACGATTTCACTCCCTCCGGGAGGAATTCTTCACTCTCAAACACCGTGTGAAATTTCCGGGCTATAAAGAGATTGCCGAGCGTTGGCTCAATTCCGATGACTCGAAAAAGGTCATGCCGCACATCGAGAGCGACGGCAGAAACGGAACGCTGACCGTTTGCAGCGATTATACGACCGGAAAGCCGAGGATCTATTTTAACGATAAAGGGCAACCGAACGGGTTCGACATCGAAATCGCGATGCGGTTCGCGGCGTTTCTCGGCAAAAAGTTCAAAGCCGAGGATTTGCCGTTCGCGGCAATCATTCCGGGAATTCAAACGGGAAAGGCCGATTGCGGAATCTCCGGAATGTTCATCACGCCGGAACGGGCCGAAAAAATCGACTTTTCCGATCCGTATCACTCCGGGTCGGTTCTTGCCGTGATACGAAAGTCGGACGCTGAACCGACTCAAGCGGCGTCCGGGGGCATCCGCTCGAACGACGACGTCAAGAACAAAAAAATCGCCGTTGCGCTCGGTTCCGTTCAGGAAATGGTCGCCGACCGACATTTTCCCGATGCGACCATCCTGGCTTTCAACTCGAACGCCGACTGCGTCGCGGCGGTTTGCTCCGGTAAAGCCGACGTGTGCATCATGGAAGGCGACGTCGCCGTGGAATTGGCCCGAACCCATCCGGTGCTGGATTATCTGCGGGAACCGGTTTGCGAGTCACCGTTCGGAGCCGTCTTTCGCAAGGGAAACGATGTACTTCGTGAAGAATACAACGCGTTCCTGAAAAAAATCCGGGCGGACGGAACCTATAAGGAAGTCGACGAACGTTGGCTCGGACACGGCGTCGACGGGAGCGTCATTCCGCCGATTGACAATCCCGAAAACAACGGAACGCTCGTGATGGCGGCGGATTACACGGTCGGAGCCCCCCACCTCTTCTACGACGCCCGACATCGTCCCAGCGGCTTCGACACGGAACTCGCCCTTCGGTTTGCCGCGTCTCTCGGCAAGAAGTTGAAAATCGAAGACATGCCGCTGACCGGTTTGATTCCGGCGCTCCAGAACGGCAGCGTCGATTTCATCCATTCTTCGCTGACGATCACGGAAGAACGGCAGCGTCGGGCCGATTTTTCCGATCCGTACTTCGCCAGCACGCTCCATATCGTGTTTCGAAAAGACGCCGGCGCCGCCGAAAAAACGACGGATCCGGCCTCAGGAATCGTCGGTGTGTTCCACGGAATCGTCCGCTGGTTTTCGGACGGAATCGAAGCGAATCTGTTGCGGGAAAATCGATACCTGCTCGTTTTAGAGGGGCTCGGCACGACGTTGGTCATTGCGGTGTGTTCGATGATTCTCGGAACCGGCGTCGGAGCGATCGTCTGCGCGATGCTGATGAGCCGCCGACATTTCGTTCGGTCGGCGGCGAAACTGTACATTGCACTGCTCTGGGGAACGCCGTCGCTGGTGTTGCTGATGTTCTTTTACTACGTCTTTTTCGCATCGATTGAAATCAGTCCGATCGTGGTCGCGACGCTCGCTTTCGGCTTGAACATCGGAGCGAACGTCGCCGAGATCATGTTCGCAGGGGTTCGGAGCGTCGATCCGGGGCAGATCGAGGCGGGCAAGGCGATGGGGATGAGTTCGTTCCAGACGTTTCGCTGGATCACGTTTCCCCAGGCGACGAGCTTGGTGTTGCCGATGTACCAAGCGGCGTTTTCGACGCTGCTTCGAGGAACCTCGGTGGTCGGCTACATTGCGATTCGAGATTTGACCAAAGCGGGCGACCTGATCCGCAGCCGAACCTTCGACGCCGTGTTTCCGCTGATGCTGATCGCGGTACTGTATCTCCTGATGTCGTACCTGACATCGCTCGGCTTTTCGTGGTTGGGAGCGAGGAGAAAGGAGTAAGTTCGACGAAATGTTTAGCCGCCGCACCCTGTGCGGCGTATGTCGCAATGCAATTCTATACAATCACGAAAAAAGTCCCAAACGCGCTTCGCGGCTAAAACGCAAGCGATCAATAAACCGGGTACAAAACCGCCATGATCCACGTTGAAAAACTCACGAAACGCTTCGGCGAAAACGTCATCCTGAACAATCTCGACGCGGAGATTCGCAAAGGAGAAGTCGTGTCGATCATCGGGCCGTCGGGAACCGGCAAAAGCACGTTCTTGCGCTGCCTGAACTTGTTGGAGCAGCCGACTTCGGGAATCATTCGAATCGACGGCGAAAACATTCTTTCAGCGTCGAAAAGGAACATTCCCCGTTTGCGACAGAAAATGGGAATGGTCTTTCAATCGTTCAATCTATTTTCACACTTGACCGTGCTGGAGAATCTGACCATCGGTCCGATCAAGCTCAAGGGAATTTCCCGGAGCGAAGCGGAAAAACAGGCGATGGAACTTCTCTCGCTCATCGGCCTGAAAGAACGGGCTTCGTTTTATCCGTTGCAACTTTCCGGCGGACAGAAACAGCGGGTCGCGATTGCCCGTTGTATGGCGATGAAACCGGAGATCATTTTGTTCGACGAGCCGACCTCGGCACTCGATCCGACGATGGTCAGCGAAGTACTCGCGGTCATTCGGCGATTGGCGAAAGAGGGGATGACGATGGCCATCGTGACGCACGAAATGGAATTCGCGGCCGACGTTTCGACGAAAATCTTTTACATGGACCAAGGAATCGTCTACGAAGAGGGATCGCCGAAAGAGATTTTCGAAACGCCACGCAAGGATTTGACCCGTCGTTTTTTGCATCGAATTCGTTCGCTCGATTTTCTCGTGGAAAGCCGCGACTTCGACCTGTACGCCGTGCTGGGCCAAGTCGGACTGTTCTGCCAGAAACATTTTTTATCGCAAAAATTAACGCTCGACTTGCGGCTTGCCGTGGAAGAGCTTCTTCTCGACACGTTGCAGTATCGATTTCCTGAAGACGGATCCCCGCATATCGAAATGGAAATATCGTACTCGGAAAAGGACCGTTCGGCGAGCGTCCTGATGAAAGACACGGCTCCGCCTGGTAATCCCTTCGATGCGTTGAACGAACCCGATCCTGAAATGAAACGCCTCGGACTCCGGTTGATTCAAGGCAAGGCGAAGGAAACTCGATACGATTTCATTGAGGGAAAAAACGTTCTTGAAGTTCGTTTTTGAAGAAAACGAGGGTACCGTCATCTCTCGGCACTACCGGGCTTCTCGGAATTCGAGTTGTCTTTTTCGGATTGGCTTGGTTCTCGGCGCGGGTGGTCTGATCGAATAAATGAGTTGTTTTCGATTCTCCTCTTTATGTCCCGAAAGGAAAAGCATGAAATTTTCCACGATCCTCTTGATGGCGACGATTGTTATCGCAACGACGTGTTTTGGTTTTGCCCAAGAACCCCTCCGAAGCGAAAAAACGTCCGACGCCGTCCCGCAAGGCAATATCGATACGAAAACGAATCCCTCGGACGAATCGCGGGAACGGGACGAGATCTTCATGCTCCAGGCCTATGCCGTCGTCTTCAAGGATTGGCAAACCCAAGGCAAGCCGAACCCCCGTGGATACAACGTCGGAGCGGTATTGGTGGATTCTCGAACACAGATTCCCGTCGCGTGGGGAAGGAACAGTATCGCGTCGACGAAAAATCCGACGCAACACGCTGAAGTGCGTTTGATCCAGTCCTATATCGAATCCCAAATCCCTGATTCGTCCGGCAACGTTTATCTCGACCATTTTACCGTCTACACGACACTCGAACCCTGCGCCATGTGTGCGGGAATGATGTGTCTGACGAAAATCCCGCGAATCGTTTACGGACAATCGGACGACGATAAAAACGGTCGTACCGGTTACGGGAAAGCCGTTGAGCGGTTTCGTCGCGAATCGGCTACCGGATGAGGACGGAGGAAAATCGTTCCGTATCTTCTTGCACCACTTCCGTCCCCAGTGCCATCTTTAGCGGTCCGCTAAAGATGCCTCACGACGTTGCAAAGTCTAACGTCGTTGCGAGTTACAAAATACCCCCGGGCTGGATCGAACCTTCGGCCTACGGGTATGATGAAAAGTGGAGGGCCGAATATTTCTTGCTCTTCGCTTCCGCTTCGGTCATAATGCAAGCACCGGAGACGGGACGAATGAGCGTCAAATGAACAATAATCGTGAGTGGGGCGTTCATTCGGGGCGGGTCGATAAACCGTATGGACCGCGAGTCCGCCGTTGCTTCCTATGTGTCAGATTCGTACTGGTACGAATCTGACAAGGCATCGACCGGCTCTTGAGCTCAATAGGTTCCTGACCACAAGCCCCCCATCTCCGTTATTTCAGTCCCCGCTTGAACTCGTCGATCGACGCACAGGTCGCCGCCAATCGGGTCAGGGCGTCCAACTTCGCCGGATTGGTGTAGTCATGCACGGCGTCTCCGACCGACTTCGGAACGGTGCCGAAGCGGGCTTCAAGGACCGTAATAACACTTTCAGCTTTGCCTTCGGTTTTTAATTCTTCAAATAGTGTCGTGGCCATTTTATCTCCTCCTTTTTTATCGAATACAGTGTTGACGGCTTTGGTGATGATGTCCTTGGTCAACTTCTGAACACAGTCGGCGTAATACAGGATATCGAGCAACCAGTCTTGAAGCCGTTTCGTGTTCGGCAGTCCCCGGAAATGTTCCAGTACGCTCACCAAGTCCGTTGTCAGTGTTTTGTCCGATGCTCTTTTCAATGCCTCCAAGGTCGCCCGAGTCAGCGGCTCGCCTTTCAGGTCGGCGAAGTCAATCTGCGTCAGATCGATCACGGCAATATCGAACTGCGGTATGAATCGCTTCAAGCCGGGGACCGACGCAACGATGTCCTGCATTCCGAGCGGTTTGTACGGCTTCGGCCCGTGGTGCAGTAACACAATCACTGGAGCCGGGAGCGGATGCTTCCGTAGGTCGGGCCGTCCCGCCTCATTCCACATCGTCGTCCAGGTCAGGAACAAATAGGTTCCGACTTGGAGCGGCAGCGACGGATCACTGTACGACTTGTGCTCGAACAAAATCAGGGCGTTGGCATTCAACGAACCGTCCGTCAGGGGAGCTGTGAATGCACCGTCGTTGATATGTTCGTCCAGCAACTTGCCAAATTCGTGCTTGGGGAGTCGTTTCAGCTTGGACCAACGGATCGTCTTTCGGACTTCCGCGCCGGCGTAATGCTTGAACAGGTCCGCCGCCGAATGGGGCGTACCGAAAACTTTCCGGGCAAGCCGGTCGTGGGGATTGTGAGATACGTCGTTTTTCTTCATCGTTTCATTTTACGTTTGAAACACGGGAATTGCAAGGTGGTTTTTCATCCTCCACACACATTCAACGGTCTCCTGTAAGAATATTGTGCTTACTTATCAACTTCGTACTATTCTGTACTACCGAAACCCCGCTTGTACTATTATATATCCCTGTGTCGCCAATTTCATAAAGTGTTAAACAATAAAGACTTACGAATCGCCGGTGATTTAAGAAAGTCGCAAAGGTCTAAAATTTGGTCTAAATTTGTGTCGCTCTTTTTGCGGTCGTCACAATAGAGACGATTTAAGACCGTCGAATTATTTGGACAATCAGCCAGCAAAGATTCGTACTTTAATCAGTACAAAAGTCCTTCTGGTTTCTGGGTGCTTCTTACCTCTCTTGTGGTTTTCTTTGATATACCACAAAAAAACTAACATATCAACAGGGCGAACCACACCTGTTTTGCCTGATTGCCGCAGTATCCTCAAATCGCCTATTTCTTCTTTGATGCCCGGTATTATATAAGGGCACCTCTGAAAATTCCCAAGGAATCATAAAAATCAGGCATTCGGGCACTCGACAGGCGGGAAAATCGCGCTAATATATTCGTACATGTCGCGTTTCCGCTTCCATTCCTCGACGTTCGCTCACGATCATGGCAAAGACCAAAGGACAATTCGGCTTCTTCGATCTCGCCGCCTTATCATGTTGAGGGCAACTCCACAAGATTTACGAGATCAGCGACTTCCTGCCGAAGCTCAAGACCCTCGTCGACTTCGAAATGTTCCGGTACCAACTCAACAA
>JAVBQW010000113.1:0-5166 GCA_031548665.1 Thermoguttaceae bacterium | reverse complement strand
CAAAGTTGACGCCAAGTTCATTTCACTGGAGAAGGGGGAGGTGACATTGGAGAAGGGGGACGGGAAGCGGACGACGATCGAGCTTTCGGTGCTGCGCAAGGAAGACCGCGACTATGTGAAAAGCCTGTCGGCCCCGGCCGTGACGCCGGAGACCGGGAAGGCGAAGGAATGACGCCTCAATGCGAGTTCCTTGCGGTACATCGGTCGAAATTTCGCTCACTGCACCCTAGGCGGGCGGAGCGGGGTTCACTGTTTATGTGACGGGAGCGGCCCATAATGACGCCATGCAGGATGTCACGCTGGAGGCTACGGTGACGGGGAAAAAGGACGGCAAAGACGTCTCCGCGAGTGCGGAAACCCAATTGACTGTGGTGGAAGTCGAAATCGAAGCCAGCGAATGGATCGGAATTGGCGAGCCGGGGACGATTGCCATGACGTACTACCCGGCCAACCTTTCCGTTTCGGAAATTCAATTAGGCGGATCGGTTGGCCTGTACGATATTTTCGACTACTATCGAGGAACCGACCCGTTAAAAGAGTCAAGTGACTTTTCGTGGGGACTTCCCCGCGAAATGAACAGTATCTCGTTGGCGACCATCGGGAAGTCGGTCGGCAAAGGTACATTGGAAGTGACTCACCCGCGGAGCGAAGCCAAGGCGAAAATCGACGTCGGGGTCTGCAAGGTCGAAGTGAAAGTCCAGGAAAAACCTTGGGGGGCCGAGGAATGGTCGCCGCCGGAAGATGCGTATCCGTTCCACGAAGGACGTATTCAGAAAAACCGGCGTTTGGCCGATAATGAGGTAGATGGTGGAAACGCCTGAAAAGAAAGGTCGAAACGCTATCGTGCAATCAGCATCGCCGCTTCCGATGGCGGGGTCGGCGACTTCACCCAACGATCCGGCAAGAGATTTTCCAGCGAATCCACCATCGGATTCCAATCGCTCAACCGGTACAACACGTCCACCAGATACTCCCACTCGTTCAAGCCATGTCGCCGCGCACTCGACAACACCGTCATGATGATCGCCGACCATTTGCCCGCTTCCGGAGAACCGAAGAACAGCCAATTTTTTCGTCCAATAACGAACTCGCGCAGCGTCCGTTCCGAAATATTGTTATCGATATCCAACCGACCGTCCGTGCAATACAGCCGCAGTGCCGCCTCGTTGTTCAGCGCATACGCGCACGCCAGTCCGAGTGGACTCTTCGGCAGCACCAGCGGATCGTTTTGGCACTGGCGGCACAGGTCGAACAGCGCATCCAGTATCGGTACGGATTCGCTTTGACGGAGCGCATACCGCTCCTCAATCGACTTGCCTTTGATTTCGGCCTCGATTTTATACAGTTTCTTATAAGTGTTCAAAAACTTTTTCGCCCACTCCGGCTCCGTCTTTTCCGAATCCTTGAATCCACGCCTGCAATGAGCGTTGCAGCCCGATTCCTTCGGCGGCGGATGAAACGGATCGACGATTTTCGGGGCGAACAAGGCATCGTAATTTCCATGCGCATCGGCCTGGACGACCTCGGAATATCCTTTCAGGAATTCATGAATCGGCGCCGCCGTCTGGTTCGGTTGAAAGTCAAACACATTGTACGGCCGATCATCGCCGCCGATGTAAACGTACATATTACCGTTCACCTGTCGGTTTTCTTCCTTCGGCAAGCGGCACGGAGCCGTCTTGTCGTTTTACACATCTTTTCGAATTGGGCTTGCGTCGCGGCGGCGAATTTCGTAAAATCGGGAGGTCAAGACGCCAAGGTGCAATACGCGATTGAGGAAGAATACGAAATCAAGGAGGCTTTCATGGACAATAATTGGATCGAAAACGAACTCGAAACAACCGACCTGAACGACAAAAGATTGGACAAGCGACTGTCGGAAATCCTTGACACCTTGGCGGCACGACCCCATTTCAGCATTCCCGCCGCTTGTGGAGGATATGCGGAAACGATGGCCGCATATCGCTTCTTCGAGAACGAAAAAACGAATTTCGAAAATGTTCTCCAGCCCCATCTCGACGCCACTGAAAAACGCTTCGCGAAACATGACACCGTTCTCTGTGTTCAAGACACCACCGAGCTTAACCTGACGCGTCCGCAACAGCAGATTCGAGGCGCCGGACCGATCGGCGAAGGAAGCAATCGGCGTGGTGCCTACCTCCATTTGCTCGCGGCATTCTCGCCTGACGCCGTTCCGCTCGGCGCCGTCTGGGCCAAGACGATCGTTCGCGAAGAAAAAAGCGAAACGGAAACTTCCGCCGAACGACAAAGGAAACTTCCTTTTCTCCCCATCGAAGAAAAAGAAAGCATCCGCTGGCTTGAAGCCGTGCGTAAAACATGTGACGCCGCAAAACGCAACGACGCCACAAGGTTCGTTTGTGTCGGTGACAGCGAATGCGACATCTTCGAAGTGTTTGCCGAACCGCGTCCGAATCATGTTCACTTATTGATTCGAGCCTGCCAGGATCGCAGCGTGACCACGGAAAATGAAGGTCGGGACCACTTGCGTGACGCCGTCATGGCGTCACCAGTTCGCGCGACGAAAACGATTCACGTACGCGGTCGCGTTCCGGCGGTGTCATGTTGCAAAAGCCCGAGGCAACAACCGAGAAAAAGCCGTGACGCCGAAATGGAGGTCAGGACGGCGTCATTGACGGTCAACGTCCCCGGCCCGCTGAAATCGAAATACGATCCCGTGGCGATGAACGTGGTGTCGCTGACGGAAAAGAACCCTCCGTCCGGAGATGTGCCCATCGAGTGGATCCTCTTGACGACGCTTCCGATTGACACCCTCGAACAGGTATTTGAAGCGATCGGATATTACGAAACGCGTTGGATGATCGAAGTGTTTTTCAAAACGCTCAAGTCGGGTTGCAAAGTGGAGTCATTACAATTCGAGACGATGGACCGTTTGACGCCATGCCTTGCAGTGTACCTGATTGTCGCATGGCGGGTGCTGCTGCTTTGCCGTCTGGGCCGTAGTTTGCCGGAGATGAATTGCGAAGCGTTATTTGACGAATCGGAGTGGAAGTCGCTTTATCGGATACGCAATCCGAATGACGCCATACCGAAGACACCGCCGACGTTGGGCGAGATGTTGCGATGGGTAGGCGAGCTTGGCGGTTGGGTGTCAACGCCGGGCAAGCAGGAGATGCCGGGTCCGCAAACGACATGGATTGGCCTCCAGCGTCTGAAAGATTTCGCATCGGCATGGCGTCTGTTCGGCCCGGAAGCCGAGAAATACAAAAAAGATGTGTAAAACGACAAGACGGAGCCGTCGAGGCGTCGGTGTTGATGCAGTAGGACTGCTTGATTTCGTCCTTCATCAAACCGGCCAGGTCTTCAAGTTGTTCGCCGACCTGGTCCCGCCAGCGGCAGACGGAGCTTTCGGCGATCTCGACGCCCATGCTTTTGAACATCCGGTTCGCCTGCCGATGAATCGGAAGATGGTCGCAATATTTGTTCACTAAAACCGCCGCCACGAACTCCGTCGTGACCGAACCGTGGTCGATGTTGCGGATCGGCATCTCGGCGATGATGATCTTGTTGCCGAAACAGTCGCAATCCGGTTTCATCCGTTGTCGAATGAACCGGAGCACTTCGAGGATCATCGGGATGACGTTGAGCACCTCGGTGATCTCGACGCCCATCGGGACGTAATCCTTGCCGCATGTTGCGCAACGACAATCGTCCGGGTGCAGCGGAACGTGGACGTCACGCCTCGGAATCTCAGGCGGAAACGGTTTTCGACCGCCGCCGCCGTTTTTGTCACGCTTTTGTTTCGGCTCGCTTGACGGCGGTTTCGTTTTTTTCTCGTTCTCTTTTTTCGACTTCTCGGACTTTTTGCCGAAGAGCATTTTCGTCAACTTTTCGACCTGCGCCGTAAGCTCAAGAACGCGCTGCTCCAGTTCGTCGACCCGCGCCGCTTTGATTTCCAACTCGGCGATCCGATTTTTCTGTTGCGCTATGATGATGTCCTGCTCGGCAATTCGGGCTTTCAGTTGCGCATTCTCTGCGAGCAGTTCATCGTAAGTCGGCTTGCGTTGATCTTCCATGCCGCGAAGAATAATCATTCTTCGGCAACGTGTCAAGATTGTTTTAACGACATCGGCAAACGACCAACGGGAGAGAATTATTGCAACGGAGCGGAAGCTTCATCCGCCTGCCCGGCTTCGGGCTTTTTCAGCGTGAAACGTTTTCCTTGCTTGACGACGACCGGTTCGATACCTTCGAGGATCATCGCAAGCTGGGCGGCGCTCACCAGGGCGACTGGCTTCGTTCCGTCGACGAGCGCAACAGGAATTCGAAAACGTCCCCGCTCAAGGCGCTTGTACCATTGTGCATAGCCGTCGTTGTCCCAGTAAAGGATTTTGAGCCGGTCGGCGCTCTTGTTGATGAAAACGAAAAACGTTCCGTCGAGCGGATTGTGCTGAAAACCGTTCTTGACGAGGGCGGCGAGTCCGTCGAACGACTTCCGCATGTCGACCGGCGTGGTGGCAACGTAAATCGGCCGGGGAAAGCCGTTCAGCATGACACGCCCTCAAGCTGTCGGATGATGCCGATCAAGGTATCGGACGGCGTATCGACAGGAAAACGCAACGTCAAACCGTTTTTCGTGACGACTTCGATCTTCGTGACGGACGGGACCAGAAGATCATCGTCGACCTGGAGCGGCAGAAAGGTCGTGTGTGACGTCGATGTTTTGCTTGACGGCGGTGGAGACGACGATACAATAGGAGATGAGGTGGTTGACCGAAATTGGTCGATCCAATTTTTGACGGACTGCGGCGAGCAATGCAGTTGCCGGGCGACTTGGGCGACAGGACGGTGACGGAGGAGAACTTCTTCGACGGCGTGACGTTTGAAAGCGTCATCATAACGTGGCGGACGTTTTTTCGACATGGACGGCTCCGTAGGGCGAGAGGAATCTTGGCGTAAAGTACGACAAAATACCTATCGGCCAACGCCCGCCAGTTCTGAATACGTCATCCGTGGAACGGATACGCTTTTGGCTAGTTGGCCAATCGCAACTTCGATCTGAGTGGGGGTTAGGTGTTTGATATCGCCATATCTCCACCAAAACGATTTTCCATGGTTGGGGTTGACAGTGGTCAATGAATTACGACTGAAATGAATCATCGCGTCGTCTGGAATCTCAATGGACTT
>JAVBQW010000081.1:0-8220 GCA_031548665.1 Thermoguttaceae bacterium | reverse complement strand
ACGGCTTCCAGAAGATGAATAACGTGCTTGATTCAGTGCAAAAAACGGTGCAGTCAGTGCACGAACGGGGACGCACCGACACGCACCGGATTTTTGAAATGCCTGAAAATGCAGGGTTTTGCGTGTCGCTGCAAGTCCTTGCGGATCAACGATTAGCCGAGGCGGGAGTCGAACCCGCACGACCTTGCGGTCAGGGGATTTTAAATCCCCAGCGTATGCCATTTCGCCACTCGGCCGAACTTCTTTAATGATGACGACGTTGTTCCGAGGATTGCGGCGCCGTAATTATTTCTCGGCCGCCTCCATCCCGGCTCCTTTAAGGGCTCCTCGAATAATCCATCCCAACGTCGTCGGGACCGAAAACATCTCTTGATTTTTCAGGACTGCGACCACAGGTCGCAGCTCGTTTTCGGAATTTTCAGAGGTTCCCTTAAAGAAAATACAGTATAACCGAGATTCCATAAAAAGAAAACGACGGGTCCCGAACATCAGTTGGAACGTCTCTCCACGTTCCAAAAATCCGTTTACTCAAGGACTTGCATTCCTACATTCGGGTGACGACCGATGGTAAAAACGGATTCTTTGCTGATGTTCGGGACCCGCCGTGTCCGTGGCGGACGGCCAAAAGCCTTCGGCCTCGCAATCGCCGCCTCCCGTTGGTCGGCTCGGTTTTTCGTTGTTTTAATTATTTCATTCCCATCCGATCAATTCTCGCTTCGCGGCTAAAACGCAAGCGGAACACAGTCCGTCATGACAACGTGTTCAATAAATTCTGAAATTCCTGAATCTCCTCCTCCTGATAACTGATCCATTTCACTGGATGCCAAATTTCAATGCAAACGCCCGCTCCGACGACCATCACCTCACTGCCCGGCTCCACGGCCAAAAATTCCCTGAATCCCTCCGGCAAGACCAATCGATTTTTTCCCTCCAGTTTGATCGAACGATGACGCGTCGATAACAATCGTCCAAATCGTTGGAGTTCCGGCGTTCGCTTCTCAAAGTCGCCGATCAACATTTTCTGCCGGATCAGTTCGACCCGGGCGTCCAATTTCGACGTCCAGTTCTTTTCTTCCCACAAGGACAGGCATCCCGGCCGCTCCTTCGCGATCACACAGAGTCCGCCCTCCGGCTTGAACACCTCGGCGTATTCTTTCGGCAACGACAGCCGAAAACGCTCGTCGAGCTTTTGATTGTGTTCGCCTTGGATGAATTGCTGCGTCGCGCCCATGGTTCGCTCCGGTTGACCTGACTCCGGAACTCATCTTAACACAGTTTGGGCGAGATTCCCACTGGGACCCCAAAAAACTCCCATTTCTGGGCGAGTTTCCCACGAATTTTGAATTTATCAGGTTTGGACGGCCGTACAACCCCCCAAAGCGGAAAAGTCGAAAGTTTTTTCAAAAAAACGCCGGAGTACCGGCTAAAGGGCTCCTCGAAAAATTCGTCTCAACGTCGCTGGGACCGAAAGCATCGCTTGATTTTTAAGACTGCGACCACAGGTCGCAGCTCGTTTTTCGGAATTTTCAGAGGTTCCCTAAATGATGAAGAAGAAGCTGGGAGTTTTTTTTCAAAGTGATTTGTGATATACTCCGGGACATCGTATTGAAATCAATTGTCGTCAGCAGATTTCCTGCTTTTTCCCGTCCATTCACCCGAGAAGGAGAATACAATGAAAAAAATCGTTCCGCTGTTTCTTGGACTCGCTTTTCTGTACTTGACCGGCTGTCCGCCGGAACCGACCAAACCGGCAACGCCGCCTGCGCCATCCAAAACGGCTCCGGTCGCCCCCGGTGCAACCGCCCCCGCTCCGGCCGCCGTGAAGCCCGATGTCTCGAAAGAAGTCAGTGAAGCCGTCAAAGAAACCAAGGAAGCCGCCGTCGCCGTCGGAACCGTCGTCGCCGAAAAGGCGTCCGAAGCCGCGACCGTCGTGAAAGATACCGCCGTGAAAGCCGCGGTAGTCGTCGAAAAGAAAGCCGAAGAAGCCGCAGTCGCCGCCAAGGAAGTCGCCGAAAAAGCGGTCGAAAAAGCCAAAGAAGTCGCCGGAGTCGCTGAAAAGAAGGCTGAAGAAGCTGAAAAGAAAGCCGAAGAAGTCGAAAAGAAAGCCGTCGAAAAGGTCGAAAAGGCCGTTGAAAAGGCGGTTGAAAAGACCGAAGCTGCCGTTGCCGGAAAGACGAAGGAAGTCGTCGATCTCTTGGGCGGACTCAAAGGAAAATGGGGCTTCGACGCCGCCAAGAATTCCAAATACAAACCGGCCCTGTTCGTTTCGCTGCCCGACGATCTGTTCCAACCCGATGGAATGACCGTCAATCCGAAAACGAAAACGATCTTCCTGAACTGCCCGAATTTCAGTGGCCGAAAAGACGACAAGGGTCCGAAAAACAAGCCGGGAGCGCTCGTCTCGATTTCACCGGACGGCAAGAAAGTCGAGAAACTCCTCGTTTACGAAGAAAAAGTTCCGTTTCCGGAAACCGGACAGGTCGGACCGATGGGACTCTATTTCGGACCGGACGGACATCTTTATGTCTGCGACAACCAGTATTTCTTCAACACGAACAACAAGTCCCGAATGCTCCGTGTCCTGATGGACGGCGACAAACCGACCGGTAAGGTCGAAGTCGTCGTCGAAGGCACGAAACTCTCCAACGCGGTCCTTTGGGTCGGCGATCGGATGCTCGTTACGGACACATTCCTTGATCTGGAGGGCGAATTCGGCGTCGGCTGCGTCTGGGCCTTCTCGAAAGACGAAGTTCTCAAGGCCGGCTCCGGCGACAATCCGCCGATCAAGGTCAAGCCGATCAAGAAGCTCGAAGACGATTCGCATTGCGTGACGATCCAAAAGGTCAAGAAGGTCCCCGGCTGCGGCAACGGCGGCGCCGATGGAATGACGGCCGACAAGGACGGCGTCGTGTACTTCGGCAACTTCGGCAACGGCGAAATGTACCGCATCGTGTTCGGTGCCGACGGCAAGGCGACGACCGACGTGATTCACGAAGCCGGCCAGTATTTCAGTTGCTGTGACGGAATCTTCTACGATGCCGACACGAACAAGGTCTACGTTAACGATTCGGCCGCCAACGCGATCCACGCCTTCACGCCGCCGAAAGCCGGCGAAAAGGCCGTGTTCGAAACACTTTGGACGAACGGCGACACCGACGGCGCCGACGGGTCGCTCGACCAGCCCTGTGAAGCGGTCGTCGTCGACGGCAAACTCGTCATCGCGAATTTCGACTGGCCGTTCCCCGAACTGATCAATACGAAAACCGACAAGCCCAATTCGCTCTCGGTGATCAATTTGAAATAGTTTCAACTTTTTTGTTCGAAAAGAGCCCCAAGTGAAGGCAAAGAGCCCCAAGTGTATTCGAGAAAAAGTACTCCGCGGAACTTGGGGGTCGACCACTCACCGACGCAACCCCCAAGTTCCGGCGGAGTACCGCCTACACTTGGGGCTCTTTGATAAAAAACACTCAAAATTACCATGCAACCGATCTCGCGTCGCGATTTTCACCGGACCGTTTCCCTGGCCGCCCTCGGGTTGACTCTCGGAGTTTCGCACGCCGAGGCCGATGAAGAAAAACTCCTCGACGTTCAGGCTCAAAAACGGCCGGGCCGTCCTTGGGAAACCTATCCGACGCGAACCGTGAATCATCTCAAAGGATTCAAGCCGAAAAGCGGTCGCAAACTCGGCGACCGCCTCGGCTTGCTCAGCGAGAAGACGAAAAAAACCGGATTCTGGCACGTCGAAAAGCACGGCGACCGTTTTTGGCTCGTCGATCCGGACGGCTGCCTGAACATCCATCGAGCCGTCTGCTCCGTCAATCCGGGACGGAGCGGCGAACAGCAGGCGGCTTCCTTCAAGGAAAAATTCATGACGAAAGAATTCTGGGGTGATGCAACCGTCAAACTGTTGCGTGAATACTCGTTCAACGGAACCGGTAGTTGGAGCGATCTGAAATCCTTGGAACAGGCGCCGTCCCACCAGACGAAGCCGCTCGCTCACACGCTGAACCTTGCCTTGATGGGCGAATACGGCAAGGACCGTTCCGTTCAGGTTCCCGGTCATCGGGGTTATCCGAACGACGGAATTTTCGTTTTCGATCCGGAATTCGAAGCGTTCTGCGATCAGTCCGTCGCCAGGAAGGTCGCCGACCTGAAAGACGATCCGAACCTGCTTGGATACTTCACCGACAATGAGTTGCCGTTCAAAATGAACGCCTTGGAAGGATATCTGAAACTGGAAAGCCCCAACGATCACGGCCGAAAGGCCGCCGAAACCTGGTTGGCGAAACGCGGCAAAACGAAAGATCAAATCGAAGACCAGGACCGCTGGATGTTTCTCGGTTATCTCGGCGACCGGTATTCCTCGATCACGGCGAAAGCGATTCGCAAACACGATCCGAACCATCTCGTGCTCGGACCGCGACTGTACAGCGACAACCGGGTTCGCCAAACCCTCATGAAGTCGATCGCCAAGTACATCGACATTATTTCGTTCAATTACTACGGCGTCTGGACGCCGCTGGAAGAACAGATCAAAGGCTGGACGCAATGGACAGGCAAGCCCTTCATGGTCACCGAATGGTACACGAAGGGCGAAGACTCCGGTTTGCCGAACACGACGGGAGCCGGCTGGATCGTCAAGACGCAGAAAGACCGGGGAGCGTTCTACCAAAACTATACGCTGGCCCTTCTCGAGTCAGGAAACTGCGTCGGCTGGCATTGGTTCAAATATCAGGACAACGATCCGACCGCGAAGAATCCGGAGCCGTCGAACATCGACGCCAACAAGGGAATCGTCGGTAATCGTTACGAACCGTATGTCGACCTCCTTTCCGCCGCGAAACAGATCAACGAAAACGTTTTCGATTTGATCGAGTATTTCGATGCGAAGAAACTGTAAAGAAACATCTTCGTCATCCCCGCGAAGGCGGGGACCTAGAGAATAAACCTCAATACGTTTTTGCACACGTTATCGACGCTGTTCGTAATGTTCATTGCGGGTGCAAACGGTCAATAATATCTTTCGTCTGGGTCCCCGCCTTCGCGGGGATGACGGTGTTTTTCTTTTCAACAAAAAGCCATGAAACCGTCGATTTTTTTTCTGGTGTTGTTGCTCCTTCCGATTACCGCGACGGCTTTCGAGCCGGTCGAAACGAAATTAGTCAAGGCCGGTGAGAAACCCTTGCCGCTTGTCGTCGACGTGAAGGGCGTCGCCAACCTCTTTCTCGTTGCGACCTACGGCGGCGACTCCTACGCCGCCGATCAGGCGATCTGGGGCGAACCGACCCTCTTCGATGCCGATGGTAATCCGACACGGCTTACGACGCTCACGCCGGTCTCAGCGAAAACCGGTTGGGGTTCTCTCATCGTCGACAAAAACCATCACGGAGACGAATTATCCATCGGAGGAGAAACCGTGAAATTCGGTTTCTGGGCGCACGCTCCGTCGATTCTCCAGTTCAAATTGGACGAAAAGTTCGTCCGTTTTGAAACGAAGGTCGGTCTCGATTCCGGATCGGGAATCGGAACCGTCGTCTTTCAAGTTCGAGACGCTCCGGTACCATTGCCTCCAGTTGAAGAATACACGAAAAATTATCCGAAGGCTCCGCCCCCGCCGCCGGTCGTTCCGCCGGTCGGCGAAACGAAATTCGAGTTTAACGCCGTTGCCGCCAAAGAACTGCTCGACAAGAGAATCGAGGAACTGCTCTTCATTCGGCGATTGACGTATACCGGCAACCATATTTACACGGAATACGTCAACAGCCGTTGGATGCCCGGCGGCGGACTCTGTTCCGTGAATCTGAAAACCGGCAAGGTCCGCGAAATCGTTCCCGAATTGACGAAAACCGGCGTCGTCGGTTGGTTCGACTTATCGTTCGACGGTAAAACGATCGTTTTCGACTTCAAAAAGGGACCGGACGACGGCTACAGAATTTACGAAGTCGGCGTCGACGGCTCCGGGCTGCGGCAGTTGACCTTTCCCGAGGACGACGAAGCGGAACTCGTCAAAAAATATCGTCGCGGATACCATCACGGGACCGACGACATGGAACCGTGTTATCTTCCCGACGGCGGCATCGTCTTTGCGACGACACGCTGCCAATTCAGCGTGCTCTGTGATTCCAGCGACGTGTTCACGGTCAAGAATCTCTACCGGATGAACGCCGACGGCTCCGGGATGAAGCCGTTATCGTATAGCCCGCTCAGCGAAGCGACGCCGACGATTCTTTCCGACGGCCGGATCCTGTATCATCGTTGGGAATACGTCGACAAAGCGGCCGGAAACGCCAAGGCGATCTGGAGCATGAATCCCGACGGCTCCGGTTCCGCCGAGGTGTACGGCAACACGATTTCGTTTCCGGAAACGATGATCCAGGCCCGGGCCGTTCCCGGCGAACCGAACAAAATCGTGATGCTCGGCGCGTCCCATTGTTGTCCCAACAACGCCGTCGGAACCGTGATCCTGGTCGATACGACGAAAAACATCCGGAGTCCCGAAGCGATGCGTTACGTGACCGACGACGTCGCCGCGTTCCATCACAACGGCTTCCATTTCAAGGACGCCGCTGGAAACTGGGTTCACGAATCGACCGGCAAACCGGGACGGTTGTTCCGGAATCCTTATCCGCTCTCCGTTTCGCGATTTCTCGTTTCGTATAAACCCAAAGGACTTGAATGGTCCGATCCGTCCGGTTACGAAATCGCTCTGCTTGATGAATCCGGCAAGGAAACGCCGTTGCTGAAGGATTCCGGCGTTTCGCTTTGGGAACCCTATCCGCTGGTCGCCCGAACCAAGCCGCCGACGCAAACCGTCGCCGAGGTCGACGTCGAACTCGCCGCCAAGGGGCTCGCCCGTTGCGTCGTGACCGACGTTTACGTCGGAATGGACGGAGTCAAACGGGGCGACGTGAAATTTTTGCGAATTCTCGAACAAATTCCGCGTTCCTGGTCCGCCCGGAAGAATTACGGCGACGACCACGCCGGAACGACGCACGCCCACAGCGCAATCGGCAACGGGCTGCTGAGTCCGAAAGTCCAGCACGGCGTCGTGCCCGTCGAAGAGGACGGCAGCGCCCATTTTCTCGTTCCTGCCGACCGGGCGATTTATCTGCACGCCCTCGACAAGAATTTCTGTGCGATTCAGACGGAACGGACCTACGTGAATTATCGTCCCGGTGAAACGCGAAGTTGTTTGGGCTGTCACGAAACACCCGACATGACGCCGGCGCTGAACGCCGCCGTGCCGAAAGGGTTGCTGCGGCCCGCGTCGCTGCCCGCTCCGCAACCGAGGCAACAAGACGCCCGAATCGTGTTCGATTACGATCGGCAAATCCAGCCGATTCTCGACAAGCATTGCGTCGACTGTCACGGCGGCAAGGAAACGAAGGGAAATCTCGATCTTCGCGGCGAACCTGTTGCGACGTACAGTATTTCTTATGATTCGTTGATCCGGCTCTCGAAAACAGAAGGGCAACTACTCGGCAACCGCAAATTTCGTGACGAAGACGCCGCGATGAACGGCATCGAATATATTTCGCCGTATCGGACCGGAGCCCTGTCGAGTCCGCTGGCCGCGATGATTTTCGGGTTGGAAAAAACATCGCTCGACGATCCCGTGGTCGACCGCTACGCCGCGAAACTCCTTGCCGACCACGTCGACATCCAGCAAAAGCTTTCGGAGGTCGAAAAACTTGCGCTGACGAATTGGCTTGACGTCAATTGTCAATATCATCCGTCGTACTTCGGACGGCTGCACGCCAAGTTTCAGGGACATCCGCTGTACCGGCCTACGCTGACATTCGACGAGGTTCGTTCGCGAACGCTGCCGGAGAAGTTGAAAGGGCAAGAGAACGCCAATCGCCCCTGAATCCCAGAAAAACGAATTCGGAACCGTGCCCGCCAGAAAGTGGAAACTCCGACAAAAACCGCTTCCAGATGGTCGCGGCTCTGAAAAGTTCGATCAAATTTTTCCGGAGTGGTGTGGGAAGTTTTTCTCCCTCGCCAGGGTTCGACAATGGAGCCGAGAGAGACTTGCCGTCTCGGCAAACGCCTCCCTTTGTAATCGTTCGGCAGGGTTCCTTCAGGAGACCTGCAAGTTCGGAATAGCGAACAAAGTATCGGTTTTGAGCGTAGTAACGGAGTCGGCAGGATGCCGTTTCTCAGATTTCTCTCGAAAACAAGGAGGTTTGCCATGTCCGTCGTGTCGCTCAACACTCTCGC
>JAVBQW010000016.1:0-69858 GCA_031548665.1 Thermoguttaceae bacterium | reverse complement strand
TCGGCTTTTTTCATGGTACACTGTGTTCGGTCGTTCGTCGATAAAATGTGTTGCAATTCCATTGCAACTTGTGTGATAACAACATTTTATCACGACGACCTTCTTTGTGTACCAATGGCCGGGTGAAATTTCCGGGCTAACAGCCGGAATGGAGCCGCCGTGTTTCATTTTTCGGCCGACGTAATGACGGTTAAACGATACTCTCCGTCATTACGCCGGAGTACCGGCTCCATTCCGGCTTTTGTTCCAACTATCGCAACTTCATGTATTCCGCCTTATCCGAAATTTTCGGTTTTCGTTCGTTCCGACCGCATCAGGAAGAAATCGTCCGCGCAATCCTCGACAGCCGCGATGTGTTCGCCGTGATGCCGACCGGCGGCGGAAAGTCGCTCTGCTATCAACTGCCCGCGTTCATGAAGAAAGGCGTCTGCGTCGTCGTCAGTCCGCTGATCTCCCTCATGAAAGATCAGGTCGACGCCGCCAACGCCAACGGACTCCGTGCTGGAACGCTCAACAGCATGACGACGGCGACCGAACGCAACGACATTGGAGCCGCAATCCGAAAAGGAGAGCTTGATCTGCTTTACGTTTCGCCGGAACGTTTTAATACCGACTTGTTTATCGACCGGCTCAAGACGATTGATTTGGCGTTCTTCGCAATCGACGAGGCCCATTGTATTTCGGAATGGGGACACGATTTCCGCCCCGATTATTTGGCCCTGTCCCGAATCGTTCCGGAGTTTCCCGAGGTTCCGGTCGCCGCGTTCACGGCAACCGCCACGCCGCAGGTTTCGAAGGACATCGTGGAGCGACTCGGTCTGCGGTCGCCGCATCTCACCCGGGCGTCGTTCAATCGACCGAACCTTTTTTACACCGTGTTCCCCAAGTCCAATCCGGACCAACAGATTCTCGACTTCCTCAAAGAACGGAAAGGCGAGTCGGGAATCATCTACAGGACGACACGGAAAAACGTCGAAGCAACCGCCGACTTTCTTCGGACTCAAGGCTTGACGGCGAGGCCGTATCACGCCGGGTTACCGGATCGGGAGCGGATCGACGTTCAGGAAGCGTTCCGTCGCGATGACTGTCCGATCATCGTTGCGACGGTTGCTTTCGGTATGGGAATCGACAAGTCGAATGTTCGATTCGTGGTCCACGCCGACTTGCCGAAAAATCTCGAAGGATATTATCAAGAAACCGGCCGAGCGGGCCGCGACGGCGAACCGGCTCGCTGCCTGTTGCTCTTCGGACGGCAGGATATCGTTACGTTGACGTACTTCGCCGAACAAATCGAGGATTCGCAGGCTCAGGAAGTCGCGAAATCGCAACTTCGGCAGATGATCCGTTTCGCCGAACACGACGGCTGCCGTCGGGCCGGTTTGCTCGGATATTTCGGAGAACAATTTCCCGCCGCGAACTGCAACGGCTGCGACGTCTGCTGCGGCGACGTGGAGCGGACCGACGCGACCATTGAGGCCCAGAAAGCCCTATCCGCGATGCATCGAACAGGCGGCCGATTCGGAGCGGGACACATCGCGGATATTCTGGTCGGAGCGAACACGGAAAAGATTCGGGAACGAAAACACGATCAGCTCCCGACCTACGGCGTCGGCAAGGAACACGACAAAATTTTCTGGCGGGCCCTGATCGACGGCTTGCTCGCCCAAGGATTTGCATGCGTCGACGATCCGCAGTATCCGACGCCGAAGGTTACGGAGGAAGGCTGGAAAATTCTTCGCAAACAACGGGAATTCCAGATGATCCGACCGGCGCCGACGAAGAAATCCAAGACGAAATCGCCATCGACGGCCGGTTCCGTGGAAAACTACTCCCAAGTGCTCTTCGAACGGCTGCGCGACGTCCGAACGGAGCTTGCAAAGGCCGGAAACGTTCCGCCCTACGTCGTGTTCTCGGACCGCTCCCTGCACGAAATGTCGGCTTATTTTCCGACGACGCCGGATGAATTCCTACAAATCAGCGGCGTCGGCGTCCGCAAGCTCGACGCTTACGGCAAGCATTTTTTGAACGCGATCAAACAATACATCGTCGAACATCCCGACGAGTTCGCCGGACGTCGGACGCCGCCGACCTCGGAGGAACGGGAACGTGAGACGGCGAGAGAGTACGAAACGAAGCCGATGAACAGCGAGCGGGAAACCCTTCGTCTTTTGAAGGAAGGCAAATCGTTGGACGAGATCGGAATGATTCGCTCGCTCAAACGCGGCACGATCCTTTCGCATCTCGATGCGCTGCTCGGCGCCGGAATCGAAATTCCTCTCAAGTCGGAAATTCCGTCGGAGCGGCTCGACCAAATTGCCGAATGGTTCCGGCAGGCGAAAACCTGGAATCTGACGCCGGTCGTCGAACTTTCCGAAGGAACACTCGATTACGAAGAAGCCCGACTGGCGCGAATCGCCCTGAAACTACGAAACGATATCGTATCGAATTGAGAATCGCTCACGAAAACGCGTTGTATACTGCGAAACGGCATTCGACGAACATTTCCGAGGAAGGTTCTTCGTTTGGAAGCGTTGACTTTTTTTTGAAGGATTGCTAGACTTCCCCGAGGGCTGACCGAACACTGCGACCACAGGTCGCAGCTCGTTTTTGAAGGTCGCAGCTCGTTCTTGTAGGACGCTGCTCGTTTTTGAGTGTTGCCGTTCGTTTTCGAAAGATCACTATGAACCTAACTATTGACCAAATCGCCCAAGCAGGCGTCGTCGGCGCCGGCGGCGCCGGGTTTCCGACCCATGTCAAACTCTCCGGCAAGGCGGATACCGTCGTGATCAACGCCGCCGAATGCGAGCCGCTGCTCCATAAAGACAAGGAGATGATCCTCCACTACGCCGACCAACTCGTCGCTGGACTCGCCCAAGCGATGAAATTCGTCGGCGCAAAAAAAGGCGTTGTCGGCATCAAAAAGAAATATCCCGTCGTCGCCGACAAATTACGTCCGTTGTTGTCGAAGAACATGGAAATCGCCCTGCTGGACGACGCGTATCCGTCCGGCGACGAATTTATCCTGGTCTACGAAGCCTTGGGACGCGTGATTCCGCCGGGGGGAATTCCCTTGGCCGTCGGCGCCGTCGTGATGAACGTCGAAACGGTCTGCAACGTCGTGGCCGCCGGCAAAACGCCGGTTGTCGAGAAATTCGTCTCCGTCGCCGGAGACGTCCAACATCCCTGCACCATTCGGATCCCGGTCGGCGCAACGCTTGCCGCCTGCGTCAAGGCGGCCGGCGGCGAAACGATCGCCGATCCCGCGTACGTCGTCGGCGGAGCGATGATGGGATACGTCGAAACCGACTTGAACAAGCCCGTCACGAACACGACCGGCGGAATCATCGTGCTGCCGAAAGACCATTTTGTCGTCCAGCGAAAGCTCTGGGACTGGAAGAAAACCGCCCGGATCGGCCGCGCCGCCTGCGATCAATGCAGCTTCTGCACGGAGCTCTGTCCCCGTAACCTTTTGGGACATCCCATCGAGCCGCACCGGGCGATGCGAAGCCTCGGTTTCAATCTTTCAGCCCAATCCGACGTTCCAGGAACCGTGTTCTGCTGCGAATGCAATTTGTGTTCGTATTATTCCTGTCCGGAAAGTCTTGATCCGAAAAACGTTTGCGCGGAGAATAAACGCCGTTTGTTGGCCGCAAAAACCCGTTGGGAGAATCCGCCGTTCCAACAGGACCGGGCCGATCGACAGATGAAGAACCGAAAAACGCCGACGTCCCGCCTGATTCAACGAATCGGCTTGTCCAAATATCTCAACAAAGGGCCGCTCGACGACAAACTCATTGCGGTCGACTCGGTCGAGATTCCGCTGAAGCAGCATATCGGAGCCCCCTGCGTCGCAACGGTCAAGGTCGGTGATCGGGTCCAAGTCGGTCAATCGATCGGCGTCCGGCCCGTGACGGACGGCAAACCGGCGCTCGGAGCCGACATCCACGCCTCGATTTCCGGAACTGTCGCCGCCGTCGGCGACACAATCCGAATCCGGTCCAAATAGTGTCGCGGCATTAACAACAACCGGAATGGAGGCGTACTCGCCGTAATGACGGTTCCACCGTCAATCCGGCGGAGTACCGCCTCCTTTCCGGCTGTTGTTTGACGAATACTCTTTTGTTAACGTTAAATGGGAAAATCTTTATTTTTTTTCATATTGATTACGTTGAGCGTTTTTCCGACCGGGATAAATATCTCCGCGGCGGATTGGACGGCGTTGTTCGATCGACATGACGGCTGGCTCGACGCCGACGGAATCTTTTCGATTCCTCTTGACGGAAACGACGCCTTGGGCAGCGCGACGCCGGAAACGAAAACCCTGTTCGTCTTCAGCGACACGATCGTCGGCACGGCGGATCCGGAGACCCGGAAATATAAAGACGTCGGCATGGTCAGCCATTCCGCCGCCCTGTTGACGGGCAACGAGCCGGATCCGACGACCATCCGTTTCGTTTACGGCAAAAACGGCGACGGCAGCCGCTCCAACATGTTCGGCGTCCATACTTGGCTGCAGGACGGTTTGGTCGTCGACGGAACGGTCTGTCTGATCGGCTTGCGTCCCGGAAAAGAAGATTGGAAGCCTGTCGGATTGGACCTGATCGAGATTCCGCTGGACGACGACGGTTGGCCGGATTGGTCGAAATTCAAACGGACTCCCAATGTCCCGATCCTGCTGCGAACGGAGAAGGAACACGTCAACTTCGGAATCGGCGTCACGGATCTTTCAGCCGTTGACGGTTTCGTTTACGTTTACGGATATCGAGACGATTTGGCGACCCACGCCAAGAGTCTCGTCGCTGCCCGGGTTCCGAAAAAATCATACCGTGATTTTTCCCGGTGGACGTTTTGGAACGGTCGCGATTGGTCTCCGAAGATCGAATCGGTCTTGAACGTCGACGCGGTGCTTGCGGAACGAGTTTCCTGTGAACTGAGCGTCACGCCGTTGCCGGACGGTCGGTTTATCCTGGTTTATTCCCGCGACAGTATCGGCCCGGTTCTCGAATATCGTGTAGGAAAGTCGCCGATCGGACCGTTTGACGAACCGGTTCCGTTTTTCGAGACGCCGGAACCGAAGCAGCTCGGCAATGGAATTTACACGTACAACGCCAAGGCCCATCCCCATTTGTCAGCTCCGGGAACGCTGCTCGTTTCCTATAACGTCAATCGAATGGGGGGGCTGCCCCGGAGCATCGACGAGTATCGGCCCCGGTTCGTGACGCTGGAGATTCCACGAAACGAGGAGCCGGGACCTGTGGTCCCGACACCTTAAGACGCGCTTCGCGGCTAAAACGCAAGCGGTACACTGAGCGGGAACGGGGATCTATTTCTTCTTGATCCAGAAATCGATCGTGCTGATGAGCGTTGTCGGATCGATCGGCTTGCTGCAATAAGCGTCCATTCCGGCGGCGAGACAGGCTTCTTCGTCGTTTTTCGTAGCGTTGGCGGTCAATGCGATGATCGGAACTCTTTGAGACTGATTGTTCACGGCGGAAAGGTCTTTTTCGCGATTTCGGATGGTCTTGGTTGCCTCGAATCCATCCATTTCGGGCATCTGGCAGTCCATCAGGATCAGGTCGTACATCGTTCGGACGCTCATTTCGCAGGCTTCCAGTCCGTTGACGGCGAGATCGCAATCATATCCGGCCGCCTTGAGGGTTTCCTTGACGACGATCTGGTTGACTTTATTGTCTTCCGCGACGAGAACCTTGACACCGGCCGTCGACCGCGTGTTGAAGGAGGAAGCGGCTCGACGCCGGGTGAACTCTTCCATCAATTTTCTGTCGGTCTCGTTGGAGTCGACATAAGGAAACAGCGCGCTCATCACGGCGTCGAAAAGAGCGGAACAATGAACCGGCTTGGAAACCTGGAGCAGTTTTCGATGGGGAGATTCGGGAAATGATGCCATTGGTCCCGCGTATCCCAAAGGAACGAGAGAGACGACGGACAGCGTCGCAAGGCTTTCCCGATTGGCGATGGCGTCGATCAGATAGAAGCCGTCGACATCGGCCAACGAACTGTCGACGACAGCCAATTCGAAGGGGCGCCCCTCTTCAACGGCCGTTTCAAGGAGATCGACGGCTTCCGTCATCGTTTTACAATGTTGCACGCTCAATTTCCAGCGGAGCAATTGTTCTTCGATCGCGTTTTTTTGGACCGGATTGTCTTCGACCAAAAGCACACGGCGTCCGACCAGTTCGATGTTCGCGAAAAGGATGTCGGTTCCGGTTCGATAACAAAAATCGGCGCCGGAAGCCGGACAAGTTTTAATTTTCGTGCCGGCGCAAAGCGGAACATCGATTCTTGAACAGGGACGCGGCAACGGATCCGGCTCGAAGGGAACCGACATCCAGAACGTCGATCCGCTGCCTTCCCGACTATTGACACCGATTTCGCCTTTCATCAAGTCGACCAATCGTCGGGAAATCGCCAAGCCGAGTCCGGTACCGCCGTATTGCTTGGATGTTCTGGAATCGGCTTGGGAAAACGGTTTGAACAGTCGCTCCTGACGTTCCAGGGGAATACCGATACCGGTATCGCGAACTTCGAAGCGGATCCGATGCTCCTTGGGAGAAGAGGATTCGGAAAACAACGAGACGTCAACGCCGCCGACTTCCGTAAATTTGACGGCGTTGCCGACAAGATTAATCAGGATTTGACGCAATCGTCCCGCGTCACCGTACACGACGTCAGGCACGCCGTCGTGCAGGGAAGCACAAATCTCCAGATTTTTTTCGACGGCCCGGGAGGCGAGCATGTCGAGTACCGATTCGACGAGGGAGATTAAATCGACTTTTTCCCGCTCCAGCTCCAGTTTTCCAGCTTCGATCTTCGAGAAGTCCAGAATGTCGTTGATCAAAAAGAGCAACGCTTTACCGGAAGACTTGACCAATTGGACGTATTCATACTGCTTGCGCGTGAGGTTCGTGCCGAGCAAAAGATCGGAGAGCCCGATCACACCGTTCAGTGGCGTTCGGATTTCGTGGCTCATGGTCGCCAGAAAGTCGCTCTTGGCTTGATTGGCGGCTTCAGCGGCAATTTTCGATTGATGTAAATCGTCGATCTGGTGGATCCGATCCGAAACGTTTCGACCGATCACGGAGGCGCCGCCGACCTCACCCGAATCGGCGGAAAAAACGGGAAAACTCTGCAATTCCATCCAAGTCCGGGAAACGGTATCGGAAAAAACTCCCGTTGCCGATTCCCCCGTTTCCATCGTCTGCCGCACGGGACAATTCGAACAAGGAGCCGCTTGATTTCTTAAAGCCGTGTAACAAACTTGGCCCAATATCGAAGCGTCGACATTGAAATGCTTGAAGAACGCGTCGTTGGCGCTGAGAAGTCTCCATTGACGATCGATCAAGTAAATATTGACGTTCAGACTGTTCAGCAACAGATCACAGGACGAAGAGTTCGTGGAAGATGAAGAAAAGGTAGGCATTATCTAACGAAACCGTGAATCGACGAAGAATAATTTGGCGTTCATTCTAACATCTTTTTTTTCGGCTGCAAGAATTACTCTCGCCTGCACGAGGATTGTAAAGTTTAGGGAACCTCTGATAATCCCGAAAACGAGCTGCGACCTGTGGTCGCAGTCCTAAAAATCAAAAGATGTCTTCGGTTTCGGCGACGCTGAGATGGATTTTTCGAGGTTCCCTTTAGAGTACAAACTGTGGGGGAGCGTTCGGCGATTGGGGCGAAAGGAGGAGCAAAATACCGCGTGAAAGTTGTTGCCTTTTGAATCTTCGGCCTGAAAGGCCATTGCATTCCAGCCCAGGGCAAGGCGTATTCGCCGCCGCCCTGGGAGACCGGCCGTGTTTTCCAACCGTCGCCCTGTAAGGGCAGTGCCAAGCCGGTGTTGCGCTGCCCTTTCAGGGCGAACATTCGAGTGGTGTTCGTCAACCCAGGGCGACGCCTTCGGCTCTGCCCTGGGCTGTAATGCAATGCCCCTCCGGGGCGAAATCGGTTAAATATCAACATTTACGCGACTCTCTCGACTCTTCACGATCATTTCCGCCCCCAATCAGAAAACGCTCCCCTAAGGAAGATGTCGTTGCGTAAAAGAAGAAAAGAAAGTACAATCCACGGTAAGGTGTTAAGTCGGTCCTTCGGCGAAATCTTTAAAATCGAAAAACAAGCCGGGACCTTTCGTCCCGATCCCTCATTCGCGACGTTTGGACAATCCATGAACGATCAGGTAGTTCTCGATTCAGAGCATCCGGCGTCGTCGCGGTACGGGGAAGCGATCGCCTATTTAGAGCAGCGGATCAATTACGAGAATTTCCAGAATCTGCCCTATCAGGAGTTGGCGGGACGTCTGGAACGTTTGCGTGAGTTGCTTGTTTATCTGGGAAGTCCGGAAAAACGGTACTTGACGGTCCATGTCGCGGGAACCAAGGGAAAAGGCTCGACCTGTACGATGTTGAAGAGTATTCTTCAACAGGCAGGGTATCGAGTCGGTGTCTTTTCTTCGCCGCATCTTTATTCTCCACTGGAGCGATTTACCGTTGATGGGGTTCCTTGCGATGCCGGGGAATTCGGCGAACTGATGTTGTCGTTGAGAGACCGAATCGGACACTGGGAGACGACCTGTCAGTTTCCATGGGATTTCACCTATTTCGAGTTGACGACGCTTTTCGCCTTTGAATACTTCCTTCGAAAACAGGTCGATATCGCGATTCTTGAAGTCGGTCTCGGTGGACGTCTGGACGCAACGAATGTTTGTTCGCCGACCGTTTCGGTCATTACGAACATCAGTTTCGATCACATGGAGCAGCTCGGACCGACGCTGGAAATGATCGCCGAAGAAAAAGCCGGAATTATCAAACCGGGAGTTCCGTTGGTCGCCGCTCCCGAAGATCAGCAGGCAAGACACGTGATCAAACGGAAAGCGGACGCGCTCGGAACGCCGTCGTTCTTTTTCGATGAGGATTTTACCATTCTCCGCCGAAATCGGGAAAACGCGGCGAGCTTTTGTTTTACGCCTCTCGTTTCTTTTTCCGGTTCCTCGGCGTTGGCTGCCGTCGATTCATTGCGTCTCAAGCTTCTCGGAGAACACCAGGAGAAAAATGCCGCCTTGGCGATTTCGACGGCTCTTCTCCTGAAAGATCGCTTGAACATCGCCCACGACGATATTCGAAACGGATTAGCGAAGGCGTTTCTTCCGATTCGCGTCGAAATGTTTCGACCGTTTCCCGATTCGCCCACGATGGTGATCGACGGAGCCCATAATCGAGCGTCGGTTCGAGCACTCGTTCAGGCTCTCGAAAAGATCGGCCCCTTCCGGCGAAAAACATTGTTCTTCGGGACATCTCTCGGCAAAGACATTGAAGGAATGTTGTCGGAAATCCTGCCGTATTTCGATCGGATCATCCTGACACAGCATTCTTCAAGTCCCCGACGTTTTCCGCCCCGAGCGTTGCGAACGATTCTCCATTCGTTCACGGAAGACCCCGGAGGGTCCGAAACGTCTTGGGGATCAATCGAGATCAGCGAACAGGAAAACGCGTCGACGGCTCTGAAATCGATTTGGACGACATCGGAGCAAGACGATCTTCTCTGCGTCAGCGGCTCGATGTACTTGGCCGGAGAACTGCGAGAATTCTTTTTGCGAGAGCTGGCGGCCTCTGGAACGGAAAAGATCGACAACTCTCCGGAGGGAGCCTCTGAAAATTCCGAAAACGAGCTGCGACCTGTGGTCGCAGCCTTAAAAAATCGAGAGATCTTTTCGGTCCCTGAGACGCCCGGAGGGGTTTTCCGAGGTTCTCCTGAGATGATTCTTCGTACGCTGACGCTCGGCTGCAAGGTCAACCAATACGAGACGGAGTTCGTCCGACAGGGATTGCTGCATCTCGGTTGGAGGGACGCAACGGACGACGAACCGGCGACGCTCGTCGTCGTCAATACGTGTACGGTCACGGCGGAGAGCGACCTGAAGAGCCGTAAGGCGGTTCGCAAGTTGATCAAGGAAAACCCCGGAGCCGAAGTTGTCGTGATGGGCTGTTCGGCAACCCGAAATCCGAAGCCGATCGCCGAAATTTCCGGCGTCTCACAAATTATCACCGACAAACAGGCGATTCCGGAATTTCTGCAACGAAAGGGTTTGAACGAGATTCCGACTGGACTAAAATCCTTCGGCGAGCGGCATCGGGCTTTCGTCAAAGTCCAGGACGGCTGCCGCGTTGGTTGTTCGTATTGCATCATTCCCAAGGTTCGACCGGTTCTCCGCAGTCGTCCCGTCGCCGATGTTCTCGACGAAATCCGAACCTTGAGCCGTAACGGATATCGCGAAATCGTTCTGACGGGGATTCATCTCGGACACTACGGCGTCGATTTCTCTCGTCGGGAGAATTTGGCGTCCCTCGTTCGGCAAATCGTCGAATTGAAAGAAGATTTCAGGCTGCGAATTTCCAGTTTGGAAGCCGTTGAGGTCTCCGACGAACTGGTCGACATAATGGTCGCGAATCCTCGGAGAATTTGCCCCCATCTTCATCTTTCGATGCAGAGCGGCAGCGATACCGTGCTGCGGCGGATGAAACGTCGTTGGCTCAGCGAGCCGTTCGTTCGCCGTTGCGAGGAGATCTCGGCTCGATTCGACCGGCTCGCCCTGACGACCGACGTGATCGTCGGCTTTCCCGATGAAACCGAAGAGGAATTCGCCGAAACGCTTCGAGTCGTCGAGCGGCTGAAGTTTTCGAAGGTTCACGTTTTCCGATTCAGTCCGCGTGAAGGCACGGAAGCGGAAAAACTTCCGAATCGTGTTCCTCTATCAACTCAGCGACGGCGGGCGGGCGAGTTGGATCGGCTTGCGGACCGGTTGCGTCGGAATTACGCCGAATCGTTGGTCGGCATGGATCTTTCCGTCATGCTCGAAACACCGTTCGGCGGCACGGCGGATCGATACCTTGAGGTTCGACTCGCCGAACCCGTTGCGGAGGAGCGGCTTGGATCGCTTCTTAATGTTCGGATCGACCGCGCCGACGGCGACCTTCTCCGGCAAGTTTCAGAGCCCGACGCGTCAGCGAGGGAATGTACTCCAAACACTCGCTGACGCGTCGGGCTCCGTCTTTATTGTCGATTATTTTCCGGCGAAAGCGTTACCATTCTTTGGCGTCGAGGAGACGCTGAACGTATTTCGATAGAATATCGGTTTCGATGTTGACTTGATCGCCGATTTTTCGACTGCCGAGCGTCGTGACCTTCAACGTGTACGGAATCAACGCCACACTGAACAGATCCTTGTCGCAACGGACCAGCGTCAAGCTGACGCCATCGACCGCAACGGAACCTTTCGACGCCATTTGACTCGCCAATTCCTTCGAAACACTGAAATAATAGTCTTGCCAATCACCGTGGTCGTCGATCTTACTGAGCGTCGCCAAGCCGTCAATGTGTCCGCTGACGAAATGTCCGCCGAGCCGATCGCCGATCGCCAACGCTCGCTCCAGATTGACGGGACTCCCGGCGACCAAACGACCGAGATTCGTCCGCGCCAAGGTTTCCGGTCCCGCCTGAAAGGTAAACGTCGTCGCCGTTTTTTCGACGACCGTCAGACAGCAACCGTTGACCGAAATACTGTCGGCAACCTTCGTCGTCGCCGCAATGGTCGGTTCTTCAATAACGATTCGACACCCCGGCGGCTCCGAAATGATCGCCGCCACTTTTCCGAGAGATTCCACGATTCCTGAAAACATAGTTTTGGGGAAGGGGCAGGGGCCAGGGGCTAGGGGCCAGTAAAATACAAGTCGAGCTTCGCTTGATTAATTACTAGCCCCTAACCCCTGGTCCCTAACCCCTATTTAAGGTATTTCTTAATGGTTTCAATCAACACTTTTCGATCGACGGGCTTGGCGATATAGTCATCGCAGCCGGCGTAGATCGTTTTTTCGCGATCGCCGCTGAGGGCGTGAGCGGTGATCGCGACGATCGGACGTTTGTATCCCTGTTCACGCAAGATTCTTGTTGCCTCGTAGCCGTCCATGACGGGCATCTGCATGTCCATCAGCACGATGTCGAAGAACAATCCGACATCGGAATCGGCGCTGATCTTTTGGAGACCGATTTCACCGTTTCCGGCGATTTCGACTTTGGCGCCGACGTCCCTAAGCTGTGTCGAGATGACCAACTGGTTGACGACCATATCTTCGACGAGCAAGATACGGACTCCATCCAACGGCAGCGATTCTCTGATTTTTTCCGATTTCGTCTCGACCGAATCTTCTGTTTCCGATCCTTCGGACTTGCCTTTTTCAGCCTTCAGTTTTTGGAGCAGCCGAACACCCGAATCGAAGGTTGAGACACCGGAATCAGGTTTCGTGGCTTCCGCTTTCTCTTTGGCGACTCTTAACGATTCTTCCGTCGGCAAAAAGACGTGAACGAGCAATGAAAACGTACTGCCAATCCCCGTTTTGCTAGCCACGGTAATTTCACCGTCAAGCAGGACCGCGAGTTTCTTGGCGATACTCAATCCAAGTCCTGCTCCACTGAATCGTCGGGTCGACGAGGTATCTGCCTGTGTGAACGGTGAAAAGAGTCCTTTGAGCTGGGCTCCGGAAATACCGATGCCGGTATCGATGACATCGACTCGGAGAATCATCGGCGCCGGAATGCCTTTCGTTTCATTTTCGTGTTCCACGGGGTTCGGACCGGCGATCGTCGAACACAAAACACGCACGCCGCCCTTCTCGGTGAACTTGATCGCGTTGTTGACCAAATTCATGAGAATCTGTCGCAAGCGAGTCGGATCGCTCAAAATCAGATCAGGAATCGGCTCTTTGTACTCCACGGTGAAATCAAGAAATTTCGCCATGGCGTTCGGCCGTTCCATCAGGCAGATGTCCTCAATCACCTGTTTGATCGACACGGGAACCGATTCGACCTCCAACAGATTCGCTTCCATCCGGGAAAAATCGAGAATATCGTTGATGATCGTCAGCAAACAGTTGCTGTTTTTTTTGATAATTTCAACGATTCCTTCGGATTCCTCACGTTCTTGCGGCGTTCCGCGCAAAGCAAGTCGTTGCGTAAGAATATCGGTAAATCCGAGGACCGCGTTCATCGGCGTACGGATTTCGTGACTCATATTGGCGAGGAAGTCGCTCTTCGCCCGCGCCGCCATATCGGCGAACTTTTTCGTTTCGATCAGTTCCCGATTTGTTTCGGTAATCTTACGGATCGAACGTTGGAGAATTGCAAGGAAAATGACTCCGCTAAGATAAATCGCGATGACGGCGGCAAACAAAAGCGTTGACGTCGTTCTCATCTGCCGCGTCATCTCCTCCCATTGATTGACATGAAAATCGACGCCGAGAATCGCTTCAACCGTTCCATTGGGGTCTCTCAGCGGCGAAATGACCGTCACCCAACGTCCGTATTCATTGGATTCGACGTCCTCGTCAATCGCGAGTTGACCGGAAAAACCCTTTCCGTAGACGTCGAACCATTCACTGTATTCCTGATAGAGTCCTTCGCCGACTTCGTCGGAACCTTCGATGCGGTCGTCGTGGTTGATGTCGGATTCGCAGCTCACGATCCAATCGACCTTGTTCGTCTCGTTCGGACGCAGTCGCAGTGTATAGACGTATCCGACCTGCGGAACGTCCCGGCACCACGCGGCGTGGATGTTCCAGATTTCCCGGTAGAGCGGATCGGTCGGCAATGTGTCCCGATTGATCTTCCAATGTCCCATCAACTCCGTTGCAGAGGCGAACGCTTTCGTAATTCGGAGAAAATTTTCCTTCCAGACATCGTGAAAGACGTCGATTTCCCGTTCCGTCCGCCATGTTCCCGTTGCGAGAATCAAGAGAAGCAGAATCCAGCTGACCAACAGATAGGAGCGATCGTGTCGGCAACGGATCAACCAGATGGAAACCGCGATCATTGCCGTAATCGCCAGAAAGACGACCAGGATCACGTACCAATGTTGTTGCAGAAAATCAATCGTGTTCATGGTCAGGTTCCGTCTCCCGGTTCCTCTCGAAATGTAAACAGCAAGGTTTGGATGTGATCCAACAGATCCTTGGGCGTCGCCGGTCGGGACAGGTAATCATTACAACCGGCGTCGATCGTTTTTTCGCGGTCTCCCGGCAAAGCGTTGGAGGTCAGGGCAAGAATCGGCCGCAGAAAGCCTGACGCTCGAAGATGTCGAGTCGCCTCATAACCGTCCATGACGGGCATCTGCATGTCCATGACGACCAAGTCGTAATAACGTTGGACGCTTTCTTCCTGACGAATACGATCAATTCCCAGCTGTCCGTTTCCCGCGACGTCGACTTCGGCGCCCATCTCCCGTAATTGGAACGCTGTTAAGAGTTGATTGATCGCCGTGTCTTCGACAAGCAATACCCGGTAATCGGTCAGCGGTTTTTCCGATTCCTCTTGGGCAACCGGTTCCTCTTGGGCAACCGGCCCCGTCGTCACGATCTGCTCGAGAACCGACTTGAGACGATCGTTCATGTGAGATGCGCCTTCTTTGGCGATTGCAGGAGCGGAAATCGTTTCGGAAGCCTTTAAACGGACTCGACTGGCATCGCTTTCGACGGCAACGCCTTTGTTTTCCAGTAAACGGTCCACCAATTCCAAAACCCGATCGCAATTTCTTGCCAGAATTCCGACGATTTCGTGGCGTTCGCCTGCGCTGATGCCTCGAAAACTTGAACTGCTCATAATTTCGGCGAAGCCCAGCATGGCGTTCATCGACGTTCGAATCTCACGGCTTGCTTCTCGTAACGATTCCGCCTCCGGCTGCGAATCCGAGGCTAAAGGACGGCGACGAATTTCAAGGACGCCCCAAGCAAAGAGAACGATGAGAATGAAAAGGAAAAGTATCACGAACGTCATGACATTCTATTCCAAAGGCGTGAGGAAATGGAAAGCCCCAAACGATAACAACAAGCCGGAAACCCGCAGTCCCGGCCTTCCGGGACATTTTATCAAAAATATTAGACAAAAAAAGACAGGCGAACCCTATAAAATAGAAAATCGGGAAGGTATATTGGGAGAGGAGAGGGATTTAGGGATCGGGGCCAGAAAAATTAACGACGAACTTCCGCCTTGATCCCCGCCCTCAATGCCCTTAGCTTCCTCATGCAAAGACCTGCTTTCACGTTGATCGAGTTGATGCTGGTACTCGCGATTCTCCTGACGCTCGCGGCCGTCTCGCTGCCGATGCTCAGCGGTATTTTGGAGAATCAGCGCTTGCGGCACTCCGCGAACCTCATCCGCGCCGAATGGAAGGAAGCTCGGCTTCAGGCCATGGAAGAGGGACAAATTTGTTGTGTTCGTTTCAAGCTTGGCGGCAATGAAATGCTGATCGATCGAATCCTCGACACCCATTTTACCGCATCGCTCTCTTCTCGGGAAACGAACGATCGCTATCGATTCTACAATGAACTGGATCCGTTCGAATTAGGTGGTTTCACGGGACAGACGGAGGACTTCATCCTGCGCGATCCGAGCATGGCGTCGGAAGAAACCGGCGCTCGATTCGTCTTTTTTCCCGGTACGGTGTTCGCCTCCGATGTCTTGGCGCTGCCCGATGAGCGAACCGCCTTCTATCTCGGACTGACGAGCGGCGGAGAAGACAGCGTCGAAGAAAACGCTTCGGAAAGCGATGAGGTTTCCCAGCAGGAAATGCGGCTCGGCGAATCATCGGCGTCGGACGGCAGCACATGGTCGACGCCGATCTTCTTTTTCCCCGATGGAACGGCGTCGACGGCGGCGGTTCTCTTGAAAAACGAACGCGACCAATGTATTGAAATCCGCCTCCGCGGCCTGACGGGAACCGGTACGATCTGCGACATGAGTTCGGCGGATAATTACACCGGCGAACTGGAAGCAACCCGACAACGGAACACGCAATGAAAAAGAGCCCCAAGTGCAGCGCAACGGAACTCGGGGGGGAAACGGCAAGACGCGCTGCGATGCTAAAACGCAAGCGAAATACCGACTTAGGAACTGTATCAAAATAAACTGGACAAAGAGCCCCGAGTGGAGGCGGCCGAAAATCAATACGGCGCCGTAACTCGGGGGTTGAACTCCAATTGATTTTGTACAATTGTTCAACTTATTTTGATACAGCGCCTTATTGAGCGGTTTCGTCGGTCGACTCTTCCTCTTCCGGCAGCGGTTCGAGGGTGATCGGCAGCGGCACGATCAGCGAATAGACGACCGTTGGCGACTGCTCCGTTCCGGAGCCCGTGAACTGACCGAGCGTCGAGGTACCGAAACGCAGGCGTCGGATGCCGATCGCGATTCGGATTGCCTTCGGCAGCGTTTGCCGCTCGTCCATATCCCAATATTCGACCCAATCGCCGGTCGTTCCGTCCTGTCCGGCTTCCGGATCGAAATACGCGAACTCGATCGACTCGATTTCCGGAGCAAGTGGTTCGTCGTACTGTTCGTATTCCGTTTCAAGCCCTTCGTTGACGATGTATTGGGAAACCAAGCGATCCAACTGGCGCCGAAACAAACCGTATTGCAACGCCGCCTGATCCAGTGAGCGGCCGAGCGAACCGAACAGTTGTTCCGGACGGTAACGTGGATCGTCCGTGTTCGTGATGGTTCCCGTGTCCTTGCCGAGATAGTACAACACCGTTTTCGACGGACTAAGCCGGTCCGGTTGCATGGAAGAACCGGAACGAACCTGTTTGGCTCCGAACGCCTCGCCCCGTGGCAGCAACGCGGTGTCGATCTGCAACCATTCGAGGTCGCCGTAGATTCCCGGCATGGAGCCGACGACGGCTGTCGACTCTTCCTCTCCCTCCGCCGTCGCTGCCGTTGCCGACGAATCCATAAGGGCGGCAAGTTCCGCGTCGTAGGACGACAGACCGAACAGCGAGGAAAGAGCCGAGGTATCGACTTCCAGCGTTTCCTCTTTGACCGAAACGACGACGGAACGGATGTCTCGGGCGATTTTTTCCAAAACGGCTCGGGCAAGTTGTGCTTCTTCGACTTCTGTTCGTTCGATGGTCAACAATCTCAAATTCGACTCAATCGCCATGCCGATGAACATGAGGATCACCGTCATAAAAAAGAGCGAGATCAAGACCTCGATCAACGTGTAGGCACGACGCATGGGGAAAGTCAGTGAAGGGTAGTTTAGCCGCATCCGCCTGCGGTGCGCGACCCCAGTGAAAGGGTGAAAAGAGGAAGAGGAAAGAGGGTGAAACATGTTTTTCACTTTTTCATTCTTTCCCCCTTTCACAATTTCTTACCACCAATACGGTCTGGCGTACCAAGGATAGGCGTAGTAGCGGTATCGGGGATAGTAATATCCTTTCCAACCGCATCGGTACACCGGAACACAACAAGGATCGTAGCAGCAATTATCGGTCGAGTACGTCGGCGTGCAGCAGGCGTCGGATGGCGCATACACCGTCGTGTTCTGCAGCATCTGCTGCTGTTGCTGTTGCGGCGGCTGCGCCGGTTGCGGCTCTTTCTGTTGCGGTTGTTGAGGAACTTTCGGCTGTTGTTCGGCGGTAACGGTTAATGCCGCGAATCCGATCATCATCACGGCAACAAAGGACGCAATCAAAAGGTTTGTCGTTTTCATGGCTGTTCTCCTTTCATGTTTGGTTGTCAGATCAAGTACCAGCCCCAAGCATCAGCGCGGGGTGAAATCTGACGGTTCAATTGCTTTTATTGTAGACAGCCGGCCAAACAAAGGAAGTAATTTTTTGCGGTTTACACAAATTTTACCAACCACGCCGACAAAATACAAAACAAAGACAAAATAGAGAATGTCATTCAGTCGTTATACCTCGAAGGATCTCTAAAAATTCCGGTTCGTGAACGATTCGGATGCCGAGTTTTTCCGCTTTGGAGAGTTTGCTGCCGGGATCGGTTCCGACCAGGACGAACGAGGTTTTCGATGAAACACTCGACGAGGACCGACCGCCGTACTGTTCGATGACCGACTCGATTTCGTCCCTTTTAAATTTCTGCAACGAACCGGTCACGACGATCGTTTGTCCCGCCAGTGGTTGGACTTGCGGCGATTCCTCTTTTTCGTCGGGTTCTTCGGCGTCAAAAAGGGTTTTCGTCGTCGACTTTCGTTTCGGAGTTTGGGAGTCGGCCAACAGACCGAGCGACACGAGATCGTCGATCGTTTGGATTCCGATTTCGGAATGAAAATACTCGAACACGCTTTCCGCGACGGCTCCGTCTTTCGATTTTTCCTTCACGACGTCGTTCGTTTCTTCCGCTTTCTTTTTTGATTTTTTCTTTTCCAGATTCTTTTCTTCGTTGAGCAGCGTCGCCTTGCGCAAGTCTTCGAGAGAAGCAGCCCGCAAATCGTCGATGGTCGGGAACCGTTTCGCGAGATCTCTTGCGGTGCTGCGACCGACGTGTCGAATACTCAGGGCGTTCAACAATCGATCGAGCGGACGAGTTTTGCTCGCTTCGATGGCTTCGGTCAGCTTTTGCACGGACTTTTCGCCCATCCGTTCCAATCCGAGCAGGGCGTCGGCTCGAAGCCGGTACAGGTCGCCGAAATTTTTTACCAAGCCGCTGTCGACGAGTTGGTCGATCAATTTATCACCGAGCCCCTCGATATCCATGGCGTTGCGACCGGCGAAGAAGCGGAGCTTTTCCTTGATCTGTGCCGGACACGCCGAGTTGCCGCAGCGGATATACACGCCGCCGGGATCTTTTGCCAACGGGCCGCTGCATTCCGGGCAGGCGGTCGGAAACTCGTAAACGGGAAGCTCCGACGTTCTCAGATGCCGTTCGACCCGAACGACATGCGGAATGATTTTTCCCGCTTTTTCAACGACCACGACGTCGCCGACTCGAATATCTTTGCGTTCGATTTCCTCCGCGTTGTGCAGACTGGCTCGGGAAACGGTTGTTCCGGCAAGTTCGACGGGTTCCAGTTCGGCGACCGGCGTGATCGTTCCCGTTTTGCCGACTTGGACTCGGATTTCGCGGAGTTTCGTCGTTGCCTCGTATTTTTCGACTTTGTACGCGATCACCCACCGAGGGGACTTGGAAGTCGTTCCAAGTTTTTCCCGCAGTTCGAAATCGTCGACTTTCAGCACGAGGCCGTCGATTTCGAAGTCGAGTTCGGCGAACCAGTCTTTTTCCGGAGCGTTATCTGGAGCATTATCCGGAGCGTTTTCGGAAGCGTAAAGCTCTTCACAGTATTTCGCGGCCTCGTCAAAAGAAGAAAATCGTTGGACGTGGGGCGTCGGCGGGATTCCGAAGGATTCGATTTCCTTCAGAAAGCCGAAATGGTTCGTCGCCTTCAGGCCGTCGCAGAGTCCGACACTGTGCGCGAAGAACCGAAGGTTTCTTTCAGCGCAGATTTTAGCGTCGAGCAACCGAATGCTTCCCGCCGTGACGTTGCGAGTATTGGCGTAGGTCGGTTTTCCTTCTTCCCGTTGCTTTTCGTTCAGCTTCACGAGATCGGAATTGAGCATATAGACTTCGCCGCGGATTTCCAGCGTTTTCGGCGGCGTCTTCGTGTCGAGACGGAGCGGCACGTCGCGGATCGTTCGGAGATTATGCGTCACGTCGTCGCCGATTACGCCGTTTCCCCGTGTCAGTCCCTGGACGAGCAGACCGTCTTCGTAAATCAACGACGCGGCGACGCCGTCGACTTTGAGTTCGACGACCCAGGCGGCCGGAGAGGGCGCCGGAGTACCGGCTAAATGAGAGGAGAGCGATTTTTCGACGCGTTTTCCGAAGTCTTGCAGTTCGCCGATACTGTACGTGTTCTCGATCGAGAGCATTGGAACACGATGCTCGACGGAAACCAATCCTTCGACCGGTTCGCCGCCGATTCGTTGCGTCGGACTATCCGGCGGAATCGGCGTTCCGCTCGCTTTTTCGAGCCGCTGCAACTCTTCCAGGAGGCGGTCGTATTCCAAATCGGAGATCAGCGGCTCGCCGAGTCGATATCGACGGTCGTAATCCCGGAGCTTTTCGCGTAGCTTTTCGAGAGTCATGGAATTTAAACAATGGATAGGCAAGTTTCAGAGCCCGACACGTCAGCGAGGGAATTGGCAAGTTTCAGAGCCCGACGCGTCAGCGAGGGAATGTACCCAAAGGACCGAAGCACTCGCTGACGTTTCATGCAAACACATTGAAAACACATTGAAAACGAGCTGCGACCTGTGGTCGCAGTTCTAAAAAATTTGAAGGTGCTTTCGGTCCCAGCGACGTTGGGACGGATTCTTCGAGCTTCCCTATTATACTATATCACCAACACCGGTCGCCGTAAATCATTCCTTGTCTCCTTTTTTCACCGGTTATTGATTGACAAAAACCATTTTTTGCGTATACTGGGACGGTGTTTTTCTTCTAAAGGCTTTTGCTCGAAAGTTACATACCCGGTTTATCGATCGCTTGCGTTTTAGCCGCGCAGCGCGTCGGGTATTTTATTTTCGAGCGGAATCCTAAAATAACGGAGGCTTATATGAATTCGTCGAAAACCAATTTGAAAGAACTGAAGAATCCGGGCTGTTCGCAAGGATTCACGCTTGTTGAGCTTTTGGTCGTGATCGCAATTATCGGTGTTTTGATCGCGTTGCTTCTCCCGGCGATTCAAGCGGCCCGGGAGTCGGCCCGACGTATGTCGTGCACCAACAATCTTAAGCAACTTGTGATTGCCGTCCACAATTATCACGATGTTTTGGATTGTTTGCCGCCGGAATGGCCGGGTAATCGGCCCGCGATGAGTGTCGCGGCGGACGCACCGCCCAATTCCGATAGAAACCCGAGTTTCTTTTTTCGACTGACCCCTTACATCGAACTGCAACACATTTACCAGGGTTTTGACTATGGTTACGGCGCAGGCGCTCTCACGGATGCGTCGGGCAAAGTAATCAACATGGGATTTGCTCAAAAGAGCCTTGGTGCAAAGCCGGTTCCGATGTTGACTTGCCCGACGGCAGGACCGGACCCCATGAACCGACCGGCTGACACAAACGTCAACGATTTTTATTATGCGCATTACATCGGCATCTCGGGTGCCTTGGATGGGCATGGAACGAGTGTGCCCATCATTGGCAGTGGCGAATACAAATCGATTCCGTTGACGGAAATCCACGCCGGAGCAACCGCCGTAACCAGCCCTTCGTATGGGATCATGGCCGATAACGGGGCGATTGTCTTCGGAAACCCCAAAAATCTCGGCGCTTTGTCGGATGGAACATCGACGACATTCTGTATCGGCGAATTGTCTTGGCCGATGCTTTCCAGCAATCCGACAACATCGATCTATCGACCTTGGACTCGTGGTGGATTTTACAATAGTGGTTCGATCCTTCAGTTTACCGCAAAGACGATGCGTGAAGGTGCGAACTATTCGCTCAATTGGGCAATCAAGAAGCAACCGTCGCCGACCGACAGTCAATTTACGAATATCCACAACACTGCTTCGCCGACGAGTATGCACCCTGGAATTGTTCATTTCGCCATGGCGGACGGTTCGGTGACTGCCGTTGGAGATACGATCAATCCGTCCGTGCTGTTGGCTTACGCCAGTGGAAACGACGCCAAAGTCCAGTTGCCGTTGAAGTAAAAAACGGCAACAAAATAAACGGACAAAGAGCCCCAAGTGGAGGCGGCCGAAAATCAATACGGCGCCGTAACTTGGGGTTGAAACGGCAATCAATTTTGTACAATTGTACAGGTTATTTCCGGACAGGTCCTTAACAGTGTAGCCGGGGGTAAGCCATACTCGGCGCAACCCCCGGTTTAAGTTCCGTACAATAATTCGCACCCCAATGGGGTGCAACAGGCCCCCGTGAAAACTTGTTCGCCCCCGTTGGGGGCGGAGTACGTTTGGGGCTTGAAAACCCAGGGTTGCGCCGAGTACGGCTTACCTTGGGCTACATTGTTGCACCCCGTTGGGGTGGATCGCTCCCCCTTCAAAATGTCCGTGAACGGCTACATTTTTCTTCGAGGACGGCGATACGTTTCAAGAGCGTCGCGATGATTTTATCTCGCTCCTCCAATTCCGCCCGCAACTTCTTGATTCTGCCGCAAGGCTGGAGGCTGGAAACCGGAGGGAACGGTTGGAAACCGGGAACTCCAGTCTCCGGTCTACAGTCTCCAGCCTCGTTCAATGTTCGATATTTTGTAACTTACACAGTACAAATACTACAAACGGTGGCAAACTTCACGTTTTTTCCGCTTCAACCCCCAAGTTCCGGCGGAGTACCGCCTACACTTGGGGCTCTTTTCAGTTGAAATCGAAAAGGTAATTTCTAGCCGTTTTCAGTGTACCTCCATGGAGAAAGCATGGCATTTTATCGTACGCTTGTAAATGGCATTTTGACACAGATCCTAAGTTGTTTTCGCGCGAGTCCTTTGTGCCATTGCGGAGCATAAAGGGGGATCACGCGTTTTTCCGTTTGTAGAGATACGGGTTCATCGCCGGGTCGTTGTACATTTTGAATTGATGATAGACCTTCAAGAACTTTCGTCCCGCGAAGAGGTCGCCGAGAAGTTGCTCCAAGGACAAAGAGAGATCTCCGTGTTGTTCAAGGCAGCGAGCCAAGCGTTCGGCAGCTTTTTGGCGATGTTCTTCGGATGCGTCGGTTCGCTGAATCTGCTCGTTCATGTGGTAGATTCTCAGCGACATGATGGAGAGCCGATCAATAGCGCTGCCCGGCGTTTCCGTGTTCATCGGAGCGTTCGGCAACGGTTGGACGCCGTGTTGGCCGAGCAATTCGATGATCGCGGCGTCGAGTTTTTCGATATGGTCGTTCCGCTCTTGATTCAGGCGGTCGATACTTCGCTTGACCCGGGCGATTTCCTGATCGGAAACATCGGGACTCCGAGCGATATCTTCTTCGTGCCAGAGATCGTAATTCCGACGATGCTGTTCGCAGGCCAATTTCAGAAAATCGGAAGCGAAATCGTTGTGAAGCTGTTGTCGATGCCAAAGGTCGACCGTTTCCCGATGAAGATCGGTAATCGTTTTAACACTAAGCATTTTTCCAAAGGGTAAAGGGTTTAGCCGCGTCGTCCTGCGACGCTCAAGCAATGCTTGACCTCCATTATGCCGCTCGAGGAAAAGCCCTCGGTTCAGCAAAAGGGCAAACGACTTCGGCTTTCGTAGTCAATTCGGTCAACATTTCATCGCAGGCTTCGCAAACGAGCTCGACGTCGATCGCGTCCATGAGGTCGCGACCGGCTCGATGGGGGCTGATGTTCGTTCCTTCCAACGACCGAACCTGAAGCGAGCGGTTTTTCGGACCGTAGGGCCCGTTTCGCTTCGCCGGCATCGGACCATACAGGCCGATGCAACGAGTTCCGACGGCGGCCGCGATGTGCAGCGGGCCGGTATCGGAGCCGATGAAGAGCGTTGCAAGCCGGGACAGCGACGCCAATTCATTGAGCGTTGTCGGCGGCGAGAGCGTCGCGGCTCCATCCGCTCCCAGGACGACAGCTTCCGCCATCTTGCGTTCATCGGGACCGGCCCAGACGACGAGCGAAGGCAGGTTCCATTGATCAAGCAGATATTTCGCGACGGCGGCATAACGACCTTCCCGCCAAAGCTTCGAGTTCCAGCCGGCCCCGACGTTAATGATCGCGAAGTCGCCGTCGAGACCTTCCCGGCCGAGCAAATTTTTGGCCGAACGACGATCCATCTCGCATTCCGGCAGATCAAAATCGACGCTGCAACCTTCGACGCCGAACGGCTCTAAAAGCCGCAGATTTCGGTCGATAACATGATGTTCCGTCGGAACAACACGATAATTGTTGAACCAACGGCTTCCTTCGCGGCCGTCGACGCCGCCGAAGCCGATTCGGTATTTCGCCCCGGAAAGCCAGGCAGCGAAGGAACTCTTTAGAAGTCCCTGCAAGTCGATTGTTGCGTCCGGAGCGAAGGCCTGAAGGCGTTTACGCATCAAATTGATCTCCGCCCAGGATTTCATCCAGCCCTTTCGGACGATGATTAACCGATCGAGCGCCCAATGTCCCTGAAGCAGGACCGCCGTTTTGTCTTCAACCAGCCAAGCGATTTCCGCATGGGGAAACCGCGTTCGCAGTGCAACGGCCAGCGGCAGACCGTGAACGACGTCGCCGATTGCACTGAAACGGACGATCAGGATTCTTTTCGGTTGCGTAAGCGGCAGATGAATTTTTTTCTTACCAAGCATCTTTGTTCCTCGTTGAGAGAAAATGGTCAATCGCCAAATCATAGCGGATTTTGACGATTCCGGGCAAGAGCAGTTTCCGAGGCGGTGAAAAGTATAGGAAAATTCTGAGAATTCAGAAAACGAGCTGCGACCTGTGGTCGTAGTCAAAAAAAATCAAGAGATGTTTTCGGTCCCAGCGACGTATATACTGTAAACGACGAGAAATTCCTTTTTCGTTTTCGACCGAAAAAGAGCCCCAAGTGGAGCGGTACTCCGCGTAACTTGGGGGGTGAAGCGGAGAAAACGTGCCGTTCCTGACGGCCTTGCGGTTTGCCGCTGGAAAGAATTCGAAAAACCGACGTTTTCGCTTTGGTCCTTGGAGGAGCCTTTCCGATTCCTTTAGATAAAGGACTGGTTTACAGGTCTTGTCAAAATTTCTCTGCCGTTCTATTGTAGTCTTGTAAAAACCGCAAAACGGTTCATAATAAACGACGTAGTCTTCCCAAAATGGTATTTCGCGACTCCCGCTTAGGAGAGGTACAATGAGCAAAAAGGGGATTTTTTTCGCCGCAGTTCTCGTGTTCTGCGTGATTCTGGGCAGCGGTCGACTCTTCGCCGACGTCTTTGCCAAAGAGAACGAGGCCGAAAGCCTCTACGGAAAGGGAGTTCACGCGTTTTTTGACGCCGACTATCGGGGAGCGATCAAATTATTGACAAAAGTCAAGGAACTCGGCAGCGAAGATCCGCGACCGTACTATTTCCTCGGACTCGCCCAAAATCGGCTTGGGGAAGACGACAAGGCCGAAACGACATTCAAAACGGCGGCGAAGTTCGAATGGGAAGGCCGTTCGGCTCGTGATTACAATGTCTCGGACGCTCTAAAACGAGTTCAGGGCGTGGAACGGCTTTATGTCGAATCGTTTCGTCGACAGGCGAAATTGGATTGGGAAAAAGCCGACCAGAATCGGCAGAAAGAAAAATATGGAAAGGAACAAGACGAAAGCAAATCGATCCTCGCCAGAATGGCTAAGGGTTCCGAGTTGCCGCCGCCGGAGCCGAGCCGCTTCGTCGGAGTCGCTCCGTTCGGCGCGCGATCCATCGATCCGCTTCCGGGAGCCGACGAAGATTCCAAATTGATCCCGGCTAACGACAATGCTCCGGCGCCGCTTCCCAAACCGGTTGCGGCGAAAACGGAAGACGGCGAGGAACCGGCCGGAACCGCGACGACGAAACCGAAAAAAGAAGACGATGAGGATCCCTTCGGAGCCTCGACGGACGAAAAAACAGAAGAACCCGCCGGTATGGCGACCACTTCGCAGGCCAAGGAAGATAAGGAAGACGACGAAGATCCGTTCGGAGCGTCGTCGTCGGACGAAAAGAAGGAAGAACCCGCCGGAAAGGCGACCACGAAGCCCAAGACGGAAGACGACGAAGATCCGTTTGGAGCCTCGACGGACGAAAAGAAGGAAGAACCCGCCGGAAAGGCGACCACGAAGCCAAAGACGGAAGACGACGAAGACCCGTTTGGAGCCTCAACGGACGAAAAGAAAGAAGAACCCGCCGGCATGGCGACGACGTCCGATGCCAAGGAAGAAAAGAAGGACGACGACGATCCTTTCGGAGCGTCCTCCGACACGGAAAAGAAGGACGATGAACCGAAAAAGGACGAGAAAAAAGAGGAAAAGAAAGCCGATGACGACGACGACCCGTTCAAATAATGTCCGGCGTTCATTGGATTCGGGTTGATTTATCAAATTATTTTTCAACGCGAAACACACGAAACAATTGCTAAAGCCGCGAAAATTTTGTTCGCGCATTTCGCGATTATTCCGTGTGTTTCGCGTTTAAATATTATGTCGAAAGAAAAGCGTCTCCTTGTTGAACTCGTTCTGGTATTCGCCTGCCTGATAGAATTCACGCTCTCTGGTTGCCGTCCAACGGAAAAAGATTTGAGACCGATCGTCTCCGTGACCGTGGAACCGCAGGCTTTTCTTGTCGATCGGATCGGCGGAGAACGGGTTCGAACCATCGTTCTCGTTCCCGTCGGCAGGGAACCGGAAAACTATCAGGCGACACCGGAAAAAATCGCGACGATCTGTAAGGCCGGTGCTTGGTTCCAAACCGGGATGCCGTTCGAAACGCCCCTCGGCGACAAACTCAAATCATTGGCCCCGTCGATGAAATTCGTCGACTTACGGCAGGGAATTCCGTTCAGAAAACTGGAACTCCATGCTCACGAAGCTCACGCGGACCATCATCACGCTGACCACGCCAACTGCGCTGGGGAAAACGGAAGCGATCCTCATATTTGGACGGGACCGACTGTTCTCAAAACTCAAGCCGCAACGATTCTCAAGACGCTTCAGGAAATCGATCCGGCCAATGGAGAAGAATACAGTCGGAACTACGATTTGCTGATCGCCGACATCGAAAAGACTCGCCAAGCAATCAGCGAACGGTTGGAGCCGTATCAAGGCGAAACGATTTTCGTCTTCCATCCGGGATACGGATATTTTTGCGACGAATTCGGTTTACGGCAGCAAGCGATTGAGTTCGAGGGCAAGTCGCCGACGGCCAAAGAACTCGCGGCTCTCGTTGCCTTGGCGAAGAAAGAGAAGAAACCGCCGACAATCATCGTGCAACCGGAATTTAATCGAGCCCCGGCGGACGCCATCGCGGAATCGATCGGCGGCAGCGTTGTCGTTCATTCTCCACTGGATCGCGACCTGCTCGACAATCTCATACGACTTGCCGAACTGGTCGCAAAATAATATCGGCCCCAAGCATCGGCTCGGGGCTCGTTCGAGATTATTTTCTTTGCAGGTATTCGGCAATTTGAACGGCGTTCGTCGCGGCTCCCTTGCGAAGATTGTCGCTAACGCACCAAAACGCCAAACCGTTGTCGAAGGAGAGGTCTTCCCGAATTCTGCCGACGAAAACTTCATCGCGTCCGGTGCAGAGATTCGGCATCGGATACTGCTTGTTTTTAACGTCGTCGACGACCACGACGCCGGACATTGTCGCGAAGAGCGATCTCGCCTGTTCGACCGTAATTTTTTTCTCCGTTTCGACCATGACGCTTTCGCTGTGGCAGTTCGCGACGGGAACCCGAACGGCGGTCGGACAGACCCGGATCGAGTCGTCGCCGAGAATCTTGCGGGTCTCGTAGAGCAGTTTGAGCTCTTCCGAAGTGTAGCCCTGTTCCTTGACGGAACCGATCTGCGGAATACAGTTGAACGCGATCGGATGCGGGAAGCATTCGTAGGCGTAATCCTTGCCTTCGAGGGCCGCTTTGGTACCGCCTTCGAGATCACGGGTTCCGACGAGTCCGGCGCCGCTGACCGCTTGATAGGTGCTGACGACGACTCGCTTGATCTTACCGAAATCGTGCAACGGTTTCAGGGCGACGACGAGCTGCGTCGTCGAACAGTTCGGACTCGAAATGATGCCGCGATGTCCCTTGATCGCTTCCGGATTGACTTCCGGAATCACGAGGGGAACACTCGGATCCATGCGCCAATACCCGCTTTCATCGATCACGATGCAACCGCGTTTGACCGCTTCGGGAACGAATTCCTTGGCGTTTTCGTCCGGTGTACTGGCAATCGCCAATTGGACGCCATCGAACGATTCAGGTTTAAGTTCTTCGATGACGTGTTCCGTACCGTTGAACACCAATTTTTTACCGGCGCTGCGAGCCGAAGCGAGAAATTTGATCGTTTTGTAAGGAAACTTTCTTTCCTGAAGCATTTGCAGGATAAGGGTTCCAACGGCTCCGGTAGCGCCAACAACGGCAATTGAATCGTACACGATGAAGCTCCTGAAAGCAAAAAGGGAAAATTGAACGCGAAAACCGCATGATTTTCTATCAAGACAAGAAAATTGTCAAGGGGAGAGCGAACCTAACGTTTGCGTTCCGGGACCGCGGGACTCGACTCCAATCGCACCCAAAACGGATGTAGTCGGTCGCCGCGAGTTCGAGCATCTTCCAGAATGACGTGAACGCTTGGCTCCACGAAACCATTCGGCGGACTGAAGCGTTTGGTGTTGACGAGAACTTCCGTTTTCGCCTTGAAGTCGATCATTTCCGGTGTCAGATAGATTACCGTGTTTGAAACTTTCGGAGCGACCGTGATTCGCAGGGTGTTCGTCGCTTTCTGGATCTGCGACTTGATCGTGAGCATTTTTTTCGGCGCCCCCTTTTCCGGCCAATAGAGCGGATCGAGAACATAATCGGGAAGATCCCGATCCAAATTGCCAAGCTCGACCCACCAAAAAAAATTGTCCCAAGGTCGCATCGAATTGGTTTCGAAGTCCTGCGGCGTCACGGTCCTTGGATGGACCCTCATCCAGTCGAAGATATTCAAAATTTCGTCGGAAAATCCCTCCAGGCCGCGGCCAATGAAACGAACGACCGTTACGTCGTAGGGATCAATCTGTCGATTGAGATAGCGATTAAAAATTTCGGCATTGTTCGGAAAGCTCGAAACATTGTAATAACCTTCGAGTTCCCCCGACACGAAATAGAGCGGAACCTGTCGGGCATTCGCGAAATAAGCGTTGATATATTTCGAGGCGACGGCGTTGAACGGCACGATGCCGCCCCAGAGATCGGGATGCGAAACGCCGATATCCCAAGCCGCCGTGCCGCCGATTCCGTGACCGGAAAGATACACACGGTCGGTGTCGACACTCAACCGCCGTAAAGCGTCTTTAGTCGAATAAAGAACAGCGGCGTGAGCGAAACCGGAAAAATCATAATCGAGCAACATCGCCGGATTCCAGTCCGGAGCAATCACGATATATCCTTGTCGTGTTGCCTGTCCGTAACGCTCGGTTCCTCTCCAGCTTCCGGCCCACCAATCAAGTTGCTGTTCCGGTGTTCTGGTCAATCCGTTCAACGTCACGATCATCGGATAACGTCGTTTCGAATCATATTCCGGAGGCAACTGCACGGAGTATTTGATTTTCGAGACGGATCCCTCAATCGGACTGTCGACTTCGAATTGGAAAAAGCCCGGACGTTCCGGATCGTCGGGCGGCAACTCCTTCGGCGGGGCAATTTGGGTAAGAATGCCGGCGACGAGATCCGGACGGCCTGATTCTAGTGTTCGCAACTTGGCGATGATCTCTTGTCGTAAGGCCGAGTCGGCGGGACCGCTTTTCATGTATTGAACGATTTGGTCCCGGGTTTCGGGAAGTGTTGTCGCAACGGTCAAGCGGCGATTCTCGGCCGTCGGCCCCGCGAACCAACCGGTTATCGCCAGCGCAAGTTTTTCGGAGTCGGAAAACGATTTGTCCTTGGCGTAAAGTTGGAATGTCGCCAAACGATCCAGCGTGTTCCAACTCAATTCGGCGGCGATTTCGTCAAGGATCGGCGGAATTTTTTCGTTTTTTTCGTTCGCCGGAAGATTGTCGTAGAGAGTCCGGAGTAAGGCGATCGACTCGGTCCGTTTTTTTTCGAAATCGTCGAAGCGTTGCAACATTCGTCGAACCCGCTGAAAAAGTTGTTCCGGGAGCTCCTCATCGTTTTCCATATCGAGCAAGTATTTTTTGACGAGAGCGTGCTGTCCCGCCGACCAACGGAAATCCAATTCCTCGATCCGTCGTTGATAACGCCGCTGCGAAAGAATTCGATACATCGACCCCAGTCGTTGCCGGACTTCGGGATCGTCGTTCCAATCACTCCGGATCGCGTCGAGTTCATCGACGGCGTCTTCATAAAGATTGCCTTGGATGTAAAACCGAACGATACGAATTCGTCCATCGAGGTCCTTCGTGTCGATCTGGTTCATGAGAACCGGCGTCAACACGTTGCGTGGTATGCTGTTCGTCGCGATTCGCATGTCCCATTCGACGGGGGTTTTGTCGATTTGGATCGCTCGGGCCCTGATGTATTTGGGCGTCAACTCGGTGATTGCCTGCACCGCAAGACTCGTGCCGCCGGGACTTTTGAGCGGCAGAATTCGACGGCCGAACGGATCGAACGGCACCGAATTATCATAATCGCCGAGAACTCTCAATTCCAAACCACCGCGATTGAATCGAAGGTCGGTTTTGAAGGTTTCAAACACCTCGCCTCCGGCTTCTGGAACCTCGTCTGTTCGGGTGTTGTATTTCGAAAAATAAACCCGTCGCAGCCCGTCGTCGAGTACGACGATCAGTTTGACGGGCGTCTTGCCGACTTCATCCGCTTTTTCGTCGACCTTCGAGAGCAGAGCGACCCGGCCTTCCAGAGTTCGACCGTCCTTCATGACGATCTTCGTTGCGAACAGTGGAGCGGTCCAGAGAACGAAAAAAAAGACTACGCCAAAAAAAATTCGTTGTCGCATCGATTTGATGGAGAGGGTTTGGAATTTGGGGCGGTGTCAGTGTTTGAACACGTTCCAATACCCCTCCACGGGAGCGTTTGCCGATTGGGGACGGAAAAGAAAGTAAAATACCGCGAAAAGTCTTGAGATTACCGTCCCCTCTCGCGAGGGAGAGGGGACGGTAAATTAGGCCTTGCACCGATTTTATATCGGTTTTCGCCGCTTGTTTCTTCAACCTCCTATTTCTTCCGCCGCGTCGTCGGTACGCCTTCGGATTCTCGGATTCGTCGAATGAAAAGCACGACGAAACCGATGAACAGCGGCGGAATTGGAGGCAACACGACGGCCGAGAATTTATACAGACCTTGGATCCGTCGAATGTTTTCGTTCAACTCGACATCCGTTTTCTCCAATTGGATGTTCAATTCTCGCTCTTGTTTTTCTTTGGCGGCAGAAAGCCGTTTTTGGGCGGCAAGCAACGCGGCGGTCAGTTTGCTCGTCGCTTCGTCTTCGCTCATCGCTCCGCCCTTGAGTTCCTCTTCGAGCTTCTTCATTTTGTCGGACAGCTCTTTTTCTTCAACGGCGATCTGATTGTCGAATAGTTTTTGCAATTCATCGCGTTTTTCCATGGTCCTTTTTCGGATCTCGTCGGTGTTCTCATCGAACTTTGACAGGGTCCGGTGTTTCGGTCGCCGGGTGCGGATCGAGAGGAAGCGTTCGTCGCCGGCGATGCTGTCGATCGCGTTCAGGATGAAGGTTACGTTGTCGAAATTCAAGTTGATCCCAGAACCCGGCTCGTTCCCCATTTTGCGGAGATTGAACAGCATGTCGGAAAGCAGGTCGACATCGGCGACGAGCAGGACGTTGATGTTGACCGGTTCCGGTTTCACGGGTTTTTCGCCTTCAGTTGGAGGCGGCGGGGGCGGAGCGGGAAGCTCGCCATGAATTCGAACCGCAAGTTGTGTAGGTGTCGTTTCCGTGACGCGGGCTCGTTCCCAATTTTCTCCCCTTCCCTGAAATGCTCGAGTCGAAACGATTCCGGCCGGTTCTTGGAACGTGTGGAGCAACGGTTCCATTGCGAGTTTCGAGTCGGGATTTTTCACGATCCGACCGGGGAACGGAAGCATTAAGTATTGGAGCGACGCGGAAACCGGGTCGGAAACATTGAACGGCAACGAATCCGGTGGAGTCGACGGTCCCTTTTCGAGACTTCGGTCGAGAAAGACGAATCCTTTGGGAAGCGTCTGCCGAAGTTTACGGATCGGCATGTAATCCTGCCAGACGGCTTGGGTTCCGTCGACCGTTGCTCCCAGGATCTCCCAGAGCTGGGAGATATCGCCTTTGGGATTGTTCCGTCCCATCATCATCATCATTTGGGAGGCGGGAACCCGATTCGGATCGCCGGTTCCGGAAACGCTTCGAATATAGACCGGCATGGGATCTTCAAAGATCACGGCCGGTTGGCCGCTTCGAACGGCATCGACAAAGTTGTCGATTTCCTGCGGTCCCATCGCAGAGGGCTGCACGGCGACGAGAGCGTCGAACTTTTCCCGAATTTTTTCTACTGGATCGACTTCGACCACTGTATATTGCTTTTTGAGTTCCGTGATAATCTCCCATTCCTGTTCCGGTTGGAAGGTCGACATGTTGAAGCGACCGAACAGCGGAGCGTCCGTCTTGAGGATTCCAATCTTCTTTTTCCGGGGCTCCGTGACGCTGCACAGAGCGTGAACCAACTCATACTCCACGGAGAGTCCGCGGTCGATGAACGGCAGCGACAGCGATTGGAGTCCCGATTGGAAGGCGATTCCGAGGAACAGGCTCTTCAGTTCCCGGGTTCCCCGGGCGGCGAAGGAAACTTCCTGCGGTCGGATTTCATAGCGTTGGTTGGCAATCAGGGCCTCCTCGGTGTTCGGTCGGATGTTGCCGTGAATTCGGACCGAAACGTTCTTTCCGCAGATCGATTGAACTTCGCCGAGAATCGAGACAATGTCAAGCCGCGTCTGAATATGGGACTCGGGAACGTCGGGACTCAAAAACGCTTCGATGACGACCGGATATTCCGGTTTCAATTCCTTGAGCAGTTTGATGGTTTCCGGCGACAGCGTACTGAGTTTTTCCTCGGTCAGGTCGGCACGGAGATCATGCTGCTGAAACAGAAAACAGAGACTTAATCCGATGGCGAGCAAAGAAATGGTTCGGACGGCATAGTGAAACGTTCCAACCCAACGTTGCGTCGCGGTCCAATGCCGACGACCGATCAGAACCATGCTTAAATAGAGCATGGTCGACGCAATCATCGCAAAATAGAGAAAACTCGAAAAGTTGACGATTCCGCGACCGTAAAGTTCGAATTGATGCGAAATACTGAAATTCTTGAGCAGCAAGGCGAAATCCGGAGAAATCGGAGCGGCGTCGATCCATTGCAGAGCAATGAATGGAGCGCAGAAAATTGCGCCGAGAATATACGAAACGGTCAGGTTGCCGGTCAGGAAAGAAGCGACCATTCCGATGGAAAGCATCGCGATGCCGACGAACCAGTATCCAATATAAGTACAGAGGAACAGGCCGATGTCCGGCCGTCCGAGGAATTTCAAAATCGCGAGGTTGCAGATCAACGAAAAAACAAGCGAAACGGTGTAGATACAGACCGCGGCCTTGAATTTTCCGAGAACGATGTCGAAATCGCTGGCCGGAATCGTCAGGAGCAGTTCGTCGGTTCCCTGACGCCGTTCGTCGGCCCAGATTCCCATGGTGATCGCCGGCACGAACACCAGCATGATCAACGGAAACCAGAGATTGAGCTGGTCGAGATTCGCCAGATTGGCGTTGAAAAACTCGTTCGGCAGAAAAGCCGCGATGGAACTGAGCAGTACGAAAACGCAGATAAAAACATATCCCGTCGGATTGGCGAAATAACCGACGAAATTACGCTTAAAAACGGCAAAAAGAACTTTCGTGTTCATCGAATGGGTTTTCGGTGTTCGGTGTTCAGTGTTCGGTCTTGCGTTCGGTGAATGGCGGGAAAATATCTTTCGGACGCCGGACACCGAACAACGGATACTCTTCCCAATGTAGCAGCCGGAAAGGATTTTTCAACCCCGGAAGGGGATGTCGAAAAGACGGTTTTCGTATATAATGCCATCGTACGCTTTGCGGCTGAAACGCAAGCGGGATGCCGACCAATTTTAGTACTCCTAAACTTTTCAAGGAGCTTGCCATGAACCGTGTCCGCGTTTTCCTCGTCGGCCTTGTTTTGACGTCGTTGCTCGTTGCCGTCGATTCGGCGTCGGCCCAGCTGCGGACCGGGGCCGTAACCAACGTTAACCGAGTTCTTCCGTCGCCGGAGTTTTTCCTCTTTTCGATGCCGTTGCTCCAGAACGGCGACTTCGTCAAAGCTCTTGAAGCGTTCAACAACGATCTTCGACGTGCCTTCAAGGTTCCAACCGCCGACGGCCAGCAATTTCTTTGGCTCGATTCGATCTGCTATTGGACGATGCTCGGTGAAACTCATTACCAGATGGGCCGCTACGACGAAGCCGTGCAAGCGTTCAGCCACGCGGTCCAGATTTATCTGAACAATAGCGACTGGCTCAAAAATGTGACGTTTGTGGGAGCGCCGACCACCAAACCACGTGTTCCGATGCCATGGGGCGTTTCGACTCGAAAAGGAGAGATCGGCATCTTTTCTCAATGTGGTTTCCAGATTCTCCAAGAGAGTGTCAATATCCTCAATCTGGGTAACAGGGGGACCGCGATCTCACAGGAAAAACAGTTGACGACGATCCACGCCGGTGAAATCATCCGCTGTTTGGGCCATGCAATTCGCCGTCGGGCCGAAATTCAAGGTCCCTTGGCGAAATACGATCCGATGACGAAGGATCTCGTCCAAATTCTCGGCGGACGTCCCTGTCCTCCGAACCATTTTACGGGAACCTGGGTCGATGTTCTCTACGGTCTTGCCCTTGCCGCCATAGGAGATGACGCGACCGCCGCTCCGGAACTCGAAAAGGGACTTCTCATGAACGGGATGTTCGACCATCAACTCACGCCGATCGCTTTGATGGAACTCGGCTCCATTGCACAGCGAGCCGGAAAAAGCGACGAAGCGGTCAACATGTTTTTCGAAGCGTCCCTTTCATGCGCGACGAATCTCGACTATATCCTCCTTGAGGAATCGTTCCGCAGCATGGCGAACGCTCAAAAGCGGCTCGACAAGACGAAGCCTTGCCTTCCCTGCCGGGCGGCCCTCGCCTTTTTTTCCAACGAACGGAAAACGAGCCCCTTGGTGGTTGTCACGCTGCAACAGGAAGTCGCCGAAGATGCCTTGACGGCGAACCAACTTCCCGTCGCCGCCGAATTACTGACGAAAGCCGAGGGCCTGATGAGGCAACGGACCATGGCGGATTCACGCTACGGAGCCCGAAACCTTTTTCTCGGCGCAATGTTGTCCTATCTCGTGGCGTGGAACGATTACGTGGCCGGCAAACCGGCGTCTCCCGCGATCGGCGATAAAAAATTGGAGACCGCCCTGAACTTCATGCGAACCGGTTCGCTCTGGATCTATCAACTGACGGCTCTCGACATGCTGTTCCAGAGCGCGCAGATTTCGACGCGGGGACCGATCACGGCTCGAATCGCCGACGAAATTTACGAATTCCTGCTCCGCGACCCAACCGATTTCGATTGGGTGACCCAGCCGATGGATTCGCTCGCCGTGATGACCTTTGTACCGCCGAGCGCCTACCAACGTTGGTTCTACCTCGCCGTCCAACGAGGAGACCGTGAAAAAGCTTTCGATATTTCGGAACTCGCCCGACGAGCCAAGTTCTATTCGCTCTTCAAACTCGGTCCGCGACTTCTCTCGTTACGCATCCTTTTTGAGAGTTCCGACAACGTTTCACAGGAAATGCTCCTCGAACGCCAAAGTTTGACGCTCGACTTCGCGACGTTCGGAGCCTTGTCGTCGAAAGTCGCCGATATTAAAAAACAACTCCTGATGCTGCCAATCGTCCCGAAAAATCAGGCGCAGGCCGATCAGCAGAAAAATCTTCTTGCCGATCTGGAAAAAGCCAGCGCGGCACAGGAATTGATGCTCCGACCGATCGCCCTCTCACGGACCAAGGCGCCGAACGCCTTTCCACCGATTTTGAAACTTGAAAAGATTCGGAGCGAATTACCGGAGAAAACCGCGATTCTCGTGTTCACCGAATCACAGGGAGACCTCTACGGATTTCTCGTCGACAAACGCAATCTCAGTATGTGGTTGGTCGCGAACGATCCCCGCAAACCGCCGCTCCGTAAGTTGATTACCGATTTCCTCGAAGAACTCGGCAACAAGGACGCCAACCGCGCCTTACCGCTCAAAGAATTGACCGATCCCGAGGCAAAATGGAAAAAGGCGGGAAACGAGTTGCTCAAACGCTTGCTCGGTGAACAGCGGCAGGCGAGTTTCACGGATCTCGTCATTGTCCCGACCGGCGCTCTCTGGTACGTGCCGTTTGAGGCGATGTGTGTTCCGATCGGTCAGGAGCTGCGACCGATGATCGCCGCTGGAGACACCCCTTTGACGATTCGATATGCTCCGACCGCTTCGCTCGGCGTTCCCGTCAAGAACAGTCGCAGTCAGTCCGCCGACACGCTGGTCGCCTACGGTAAACTCAATTCAAAGGACGCTCCGACTGCGGCTCTGGACGCGGTCGACCGCTATACCAAAGCCGGAATTCCGCGTCTTATTCCGATGCCGTCGATTGCGAGCGAACCCACGTTTCGGGAGTTTCCCGGTTCGGCTTCTGTCTTTGCGACACAGATCAGGCAGCTCGTCGTTCTTGACGATGTCCCAATGTCGAGAACGAACAATCCGCTCGACTGGACCCCTTTTAACGGCGATAAGGCAAAGCTCCAAAATACCGTTGCGACTTGGTTGAACCTGCCTTGGGGGGGACCGAGCCTTGTCGTCATGCCGGGATTCCATTCTCCGGCGGAAAACGGCCTCAAAATGGCTCGCACGGCAACGCAGAAAATCGAACCGAACGGCGACGACCTTTTCTTCAACTCGCTCGTCCTTGAAGCCTGTGGAGCAAAAACCGTTTTGATGAGTCGATGGAAGACCGGCGGACGCGCTTCGTACGATTTGGTTGGCGAGTTTCTCAAAAACTATCAAACGCTTCCCGCTGCCGAGGCATGGCGTCAAGCCTTGTTGACCGTTGGCGGTAATCCCTTGGATTTATCTCAGGAACCACGAGTCAAGGCGAATCCCGGCGATCCTGTGCCGACCGCCGCCAACCCATTTTTCTGGGGAGCGTTCATCCTGATCGACCGAGGAGAAAAACCTGCCGCGGTCGAACCGGGAAACAAACTGCAATAGGAGCCGTCCGAAAAATTCGTTGTTAGCCGCGTCGGCCTCCGACGCGCTGAAGAACGGAAAAACTTGGCGACTGTATCAAAATAACCTGTTCAAAGAGCCCCGAGTGGAGGCGGTATTCCGCCGTAACTCGGGGGTTGAAACGCGGGTCGATATTGTACAATTAACTTATTTTGATACGGCTCCTTGGCGACTCCTTGTTGCGATCAGCGTCGTTTTTTGACATGTTCCCAAAGGAGTTTATTCACGGCATTCGACTCGGCAGGCGGCGTGTGGTGTCCCTGTTCCGACATGTTGACGATTTGTTTCGGCGTCGGGATGTTGTTGTAAGCGACGTATACCGAGGTCGGCGAACAGGTATAATCGACGAAACCGACCGTCAGGACGCATTCCGCCTTGATTCGTTTGGCGTGGATGGCGGCGTCGACATAGGGAACCGCCGCGACGATTGCCGGATCCGCGTCCGTTGCCGTCTTGCCCCTTAGAAACCCCGGCCAACCGCCAAACTCGTTGTCAATGTATCCCGTGTGATAGCAAATTGCCGGAACGAGCGCGACGCAAAACGTCACATCGCCGTCGAGTCCTGCCGCAGCCAGTGCTTGGCCGCCTCCTTGGCTGCCGCCTTTGACGACCAGCGTCTTGCCGTCCCATTCCGGTAGCGATTTCATGAACTGGAGTGAGCGGAACACTCGCTGAAACATTCCGACGAAATACTGTTCGTCCCTGTTATCCATCTTTTCCCAGCGATAATCCTTCATCGGTCCCTTGTACAAATCGTCGTAGTATTCCGTCGGTTTGCCGTTGTCCAGACCATGAGCGTTGATATCGAGAGCCAAGGCCCCTTTCGCGGCGTCGCCGATCGGCATGTTGGCGCTTCGGACTCCGGCACCGTGATAGCTGATGATGATCGGTAGCGACTTCGGCTTCGCGTCCACCGGTTTGGCAAGATAACCGGAGACCGGCTTGCCCCCCGTGCAGTTGACCTTGACATCGAACACTTCGACGCCTGGAGCGGCCGGATTACCGGCGGTGATCTTTTCCAGCTTGACGTCCAGCGGCAATTTTTGAAGTTCGTCTTTCTTTGCCTTCCAGAATTCGTCGAAATCCTTCGGTTCCGGGCGAGCGGCTTTGATTTCCAGGGGCGCGACTGCGGCCCCGGCGATTCCGGACAACTTGTTCGTGCCGTCGTTCCAGTCGACGTTACATTTCAAGAAACCGGGTCGATTCAAGCTCGTTTCGATCACAGCGAAGGAATCCGTGCTGTCGACGGTTCCTTTTTTTTCGTAATTTCCGTCACCGAGAACGACGTATCGGATTTTCTGTCCGGCAAACGGTTTGTCCTTTTCGAACAATTGGACGCGGAACACGACCGTTTCGCCCTTGGCGTAAATCGGTTCGGACCGTTCTGCCCGAACCGTTAGCCGGTACTCCGGTGGTGTTTCCGTCTTGTCCTGAGCAAACGATACCGCGACCCCAAGAAAGGCCGAGAGCAAAAAGAACGACAATAAGCGACGATGTTTCATAGCGGCTCCGGGAATATGAGTTTGTTCGAACTTCCCCGCGTCGTCGGACGACGCGGCTGACCGAAAACCATTATTACCAAAGCGAACGAAAAAACCAACCCCCTTATGTTTCGAGGCAGGGCGTTTATAATGAAGAAATGGAACCGAATCAATCTTTTGGCGTGATCTTCGATGTCGATGGCGTTCTGATCGACAGTTATCTGCCCCATTTTGAAAGTTGGCGCAATATCCTTGCGCGGGACGGTTTGGCGTTGACGGAACCGGAGTTTCGCGACACGTTCGGCCGGGTCAATCAGGAGATCGTCGAAGGGCTCTGGGGACGCAAATTGCCGCAGGACCGGATCGACGAAATCGGCAGAATCAAGGAAGCGAGTTATCGTGAACTCATCGAGGCGAATTTCCCTGCGATGCCGGGAGCCGTCGACTTGATTCGCTCTCTTCACGCCGAGGGCGTCAGCATGGTGATCGGTTCTTCGGCTCCTCGTGAGAACGTTGAATCGACCATCAAGGGGCTCGACGTCGGTTCGATGCTTGCCGGTTTCGTCTGCAAGGACGATGTTTTACGAGGCAAGCCGGATCCGGAGATTTTTCTGCGTTGCGCGGAAAAGCTCGGGCTCCCGCCAAACCGTTGTATCGTCATTGAAGATTCGACGTTCGGTATTCAAGCCGCGAAAGCCGCCGGGATGCGTTGCGTCGGCTTCCTCAGCACGGGACATCAACGCGAAGAGTACGAGAACGTCGACAAACTCATCTATTCGCTGACGGAACTCAATCCGCAGCTTCTTCGCCAACTTCTTTAGCAATACCAGCCCCAAGCGTCAGCGCGGGGTGATATTCTAGGCTTTCGCCAGAAAGTTTCATACCAAAAACGGAGAGGTGAGAGGGTGAAAGAGTGAGAGAGTGGGAGAGATGTAACTGCTTGATAAAACGTATCTTGCATTTTCCCTTTCACTCTCTCACTCTTTCACTCAAAAGTTGGCGGTTTATTTTCTGGCGAAAGCCCTACCGCGTGAACAACCAATCGTACAACAATTGATTGTCGTAGGTCCGCGTCCAAACGTCGTGTCCGCCGCCTTCGTACACCGTAAAGATGATCTTGCGACCACCGGCTTTACGAACGGCGTCGACCATCATTTCGGAAAGTTTGCATGGAACCACGCCGTCCTTATTGCCGTGAAAGTTCCAGATCGGAATATCGATCAGGTCCGGCGCCCATTCCGGTTTGGCGCCGCCGCAGATCGGGGCGGCCGCCGCGAAGCGTTTCGGTTCCGCTTGGAGCATCATCCAGGTTCCGAATCCGCCCATGCTGATTCCGGAGACGTAAACCCGTTTTTTGTCGATCTTGTATTTCTTTTCAATCTCGTTGAGAAGCAGCGAAAGTTGCGCCGGCGACCAGGCGAAATCGTTTTTGCATTGCGGCGAAACCGTCACGCAGGGCCAGTGTTTTTGAAATTCCGGTCGATCGAGCAGCTTTGGGGGACCGTGAACCTTGACCTTGTCGATTTCGTCGAGAGTATTGCCGCGTTCTCCGGCTCCGTGCAGGAAGAGGAACAGCGGGGCGCCGCCGTTTGCGGCCGTTTTTTCGTAATCCTGTGGCAGATAGAGCCAATATCGGACGGTTTCCGTTTTCGATTCGTCGACCGGCCTTGGTTCGCCGATCATACGAATTCCCTCTTTGGAAAAATTCCAAGTGCTCGTACTCGCCGGCAACTCGAGCGTTTCGACGACTTGTTTACCCGGCGCCACCGTCCCTGTTTCTTCGCTTCGAACCGTTCCGCAAACAGCGAGGATCGAAGCTCCGAGAAAAAAAGCTCCCAAACCGAAAGAGTCCATGAAAACCTCCTCAAAAAAGCGAATTCAAAAAAACGACCGGAATGATCTTACACGAAAACGGACGAGTTGAAAACCCGAAAAAAAGAAAATTCGCCGTAAGAAAACGGTCAAAATTAACATATCAAAAAGAGCCCCGAGTGGAGGCGGTACTCCGCCGGAACTCGGGGGTTGCATCAGATTTGACGTCACATCATTTTGAAATGATATTTTCGCGCAAGTCCTTATTCCGAATTCGTTTACTCGATTTCCGTGATGCGATTTAAAATATTCGGCGCCCATCGGTCTTCGAACATCGGCGGAATCTTCTCCCGGGCCAACCGTTGAAAAGCGTCGCGGTCGACCTCGACAAACTCGACGCCGGCTTCGCGTAACCGTTTTTCGTATTCCGCTTCGGTCGCGACGACTTCGGCGTTATGCCATTCCGTCGTTTCCCGCAGCGTCTTGAGAATGATTTTCCGTTCCGATTCGGTGAATTTCTTTTCGAACGATTTGTCGACGCAGATCACGAGGATCCCGAGCAGGTGTTCGGTCCGCATCACGTATTTCTGGACTTCCTGCAAATTGTTGCTGTAAATCGTCGCAAGCGGATTCTCCTGTCCTTCGACGACGCCGAGTTTCAGGGCCATGAAAAGGTCGGTCAACGGAACCGGCGTAACATTTGCGCCGAACGCCTGCCAGGATTTCAGGTAAATCTCGAATTCCGGGACGCGAAGCTTCAATCCTGGAAGATCGTCCGGAGATTTCACGATCCGCGAAGTCGTTGTCAGATAACGTGGACCGCGAAACCAGAGTTCGAGCATATCGGCGCCGGTCCGTTCCCGCATGGCGTGTCGCATATCGTCGCCGACGTCTCCTTTCCAGGTCTTTTCGAGGTGATTGTAATCCCGAAACAAAAACGGCGTGTCGACGACGGCGTATTCCGGCGTACACCAACCGAGGATCGAACTGCCCGCGATCATCATGTCGATGCTCCGCAATCGGAGTCCTTCGAATGTCTCGCGTTCCTTGCCGAGCTGACCGTTCGGGTAGAGCCGGACGTCGATCGTTCCGCCGGATTCCTTTTCTACGGCCTTCTCGAAACATTCCGCCGCCTTGTGCAGCAATTCCGAGTTGCCGTAAACGTACGCCAACCGAAGAACCTTCGGCGAATTCTCCTGCCGCCCGCAGCCGAAAACGAAAACCGACACGACACAAAACAATATCGCGCAAACTCGGCCAATCGCTTGCGTTTTAGCCGCGCAGCGCGTTTCCCGGATGTTGTGTTTCATAAATTCCCCCCATAAAGCCGAACGAGCCAAAGCGAAAGCTCCGGCACGAAAGCGACGAGCAGCAACACGGCGATAATCGCGACGTAAAACGGCAGGAGCCGCCGGACGATCGCGTTGACCGGAACGTCGGAACTCCCCGAAATAACGAACAGGAGAATCCCGAGCGGCGGTGACAGCAGCCCGACCATGATCGCGATTTGAAAAACGACTCCGAAGTGTACGGGATCGATTCCGAACGACTTGACCAGCGGTAGGAAAAACGGCGTCAGAATGATCATGATGCTGCCGCCCTCCATGAACATGCCGAGAATCAATACCAACACGATAATCGCGAGCATCGTCAGCGACGCGGATTCGGAGAAGAGGCGAAAATATCCAACGAAGCTCTCGGCGTCGATTTCCCGCGACAATAAAAACCCGAAACACGATGCGCTGGCGATGATGAACAGGATCGCCGTCGACCGTTTTGCCGCAACGAGAAAGATCCGGGGAAGATCACGGAATTTCAATGTCCGGTAAACGAACAGGCCGACCAACAGTCCGTACAGGACCGCCAGGGCTCCGGCTTCCGTCGGCGTGACGACGCCGCTGAAGATTCCGCCGAGAATGATGAACGGCATGAACAGTCCGGGAATCGCTTCGAAGAAACTGTTCCGTAATTCGGGAAGCGTATGCGGTTCGCCTTTCGGATGATTTTCGACTTTCGCGATGATTACGCACGTAATCATCATCGCGGCGGCGAGAAGCAGGCCGGGAACTGTTCCGGCGAGGAACAATTTTCCGACCGACACGCCGGAAACCGAGGCGTAGATGATGAACCCGACGCTCGGCGGAATGACCGGTCCGATGATCGCCGCCGCCGCGTTGATTGCCGCCGCGAAATCTTTCGGATACCCTTTCTTGCTCATCATGGGAACCATCGTGGACCCGACGGCGGCGGCATTGGCGATTGCCGCGCCGGAAACCATTGCGACCAAAATATTCGCAACGACAACGACATGCGAGAGTCCGCCGCGAATCGGACCAATCAGGGACAGCGCGAATCGAGTCAGTTTTTTTGTGATATCCGCTTCGTTCATGATTTCCCCGGCAAGGAGAAAGAACGGCAGCGCGACCATCACGAGGGAGTCGGCCCCTGCGCAAGTTTGCTGCGCAAGGACGAGCACCGACATGTCGCTCAAGAAGAAAACGTATAAAAGCGATGCGATCCCGATGGAGTACGCAATGGGAACTCCGAGGAGCATCAACACCAACATGACGCCGACGAGAAGAATCATGAGTTGTCTCCCTCCTTTCCACGTTCCTGCCAATGACGCCAGGAGAACCACAGCGTCAGCGCGGAGGTCGCCGGCAGCGCGAAATAGAAACACCAATTGAGCGGCAGCCGCAAGCTCGACATCTGGGTCCCCTGCGTCTTCCAAACCCAGACGAGTCCGGCGATGAACAGGAAAAGATGAAACACCGTCATCAACCAATATCCGAGTTCTTCGATCCGTCTTCGAATTCCCGGTGGAAATTTTTCGAGTAGATAATCGACGCGAATATGGGTTCGATCCCGAAAAAGCAAGGCCGCTCCGAGTAACGTGAACCAGACGAACGCGAAACGGATCGTTTCGTCGGTCCACGGCAACGAGTCGTTCAAGACGTAACGGAAAAAGATCGACAGGAGCATGACGACGACGATCGCGACGAAAAGAATCACGATACACCAATCGACGATTCCACGCGGTTCCGTCGAAACGATCGGATCATCCGAGTCGGGTATTTTTTGTTCCATAATGCGTCCCGCTTGCGTTTGAGCCGCTTTAGCGCGTCAGGGGCTTGAATGATTTCCAACAACTTCAAACGTTTTCAACGGTCGGTCGTATATTCGTAACGCAGAGACCTCGGAGCCGAGCGTCATTTTTCCGGAACCTGCGACATTTTCCGGAGCGGTTCGAAACCGTTCCCAACCGAAGACTCGTTTGCCGTCGCCGTCGTGAAACCGACCGTCGACGATTCCCATGATGATCCGGGGAGCGGCGTCGACGACCAAGGAAATCCGGTGTCGGCCCGGTGCCAGAATTTCCGGATCGGAAACCCATGAAATCGTTTTCGACTTTGTTTCGCCGTCACAGATAGACAGTTCGATCGAACGCTCCTTGCCGACCGCCAGGAAAATTCCGTTGCCGAAACCGTCGCGGTTGTCAAGCAACGTTTTACCCGAAGGAATTTCAGTTTCCGGAACGTCGAGGATCAAATCGAGCGTCAAGCCGGTCCCGGTCAGCAAGCCGTTTACCGAAACGGGAAGCGGAATTTCGCGGTCTTTCGTTTCAAGGATCAAGCCGTCCCGAACGAGTTCGCCCGGTTTCTTGTCGAGATCGTCGGCGACACGTTTCCAGATTCCGTCGAGAAAAGCTGCATCGACGGAATGAACGCGACCGACTTCTTTTTGCGTTTCGGAAAACCAGTATTTTCCGTCTTGTTCGATCATATCGGGATAGCTCATGCGGGTCGTCGGTTTTTCGGCGTAAAGAAGAATTTCCGGTTGCGACCAGAAAATTTTTCCGTCGCGTTCGACGCCGCCGCTGATCCAGACCGGATTGCGGTTTTCGAACGATTTTCCGGAATTATTGTGGAACCAGAACAGATAATTTCCGTTCTTGCATTTCCAGAGCATCGGACACGCCCTCGGATGTCGGATCGTTCGGCCGTCGGCGTAAGTCATCGGAACGGGAGTCGACCAACTTCGGCAACGGTCTCGGCTCACGGAACAAGCAGGAAAACCGAACGTCGTCCGGTAAACGCAGTAAAATGAATCCTTGTCGTTTAACGGAACGAGATTATGTTCTTCCTGCACGGATCCGAACTCCGGATGTCGGATTCCGCGCTCGCCGTCCGGGAGGAGTTCCCATCGGATTTTCGTGACGTCTTTTTCGTCCAGGATATTGTCGCTGAACCAAACCCAGCCTTCGCCCATTTCGAGAAAATATTTGCCGAGCTTCGTGAACGGAATGAAAACGTCGTTTCCCTGGATGCGCGGTTTGCAGATTCCCCAGAACATCTGAACGAGCCGGCCGTCTTTCTCCAACGTATCGCAGTCTGTCCGTCGCATGGGAATCCGATGCCGCTCGGACCATGTTTTGCCGTCGTCGTCGGAATATCGAAACGCGTACCATCCGTGAGTATCGTCGCGACCGAGTTTCACCTTGTCGGCGTTGACCGTGTAGAAAGCATAAATTCGTCCGAAATTCGTCAAGAGCGGAACGACCCACGACGCGGAAACATCCGACGCCGGTTCGATGTCGATCAGCGGTCCCCACGTTTTTCCCTGGTCGGTACTTTTCGTTGCGACAACGTGTTGTCCCTTCGCTCCTTCGTGCCCCTGCCCGGTCGTCAACGTGCAGAGCCAACTGCCGTCGCACAGGACGAGAATATACGGCTGGTCGCAGTACGACTCGTCGGGAATCTCGAATCCGTTTTCGATGTTGCGAGGATCTTTTTTCGATACGGAAAGGTCATCACGAACCGTTTCGTCCGCGCCGAGCGGAAACGTAATGATCAAAAAACACGCGGCAATCGGAAAAAGATATTTCATGAGCGTACAAATTATTGTCGTCGTCGTCGAATTTCTCGTTAATATTTTTCGCGAATATTTGAACTCGCGGTCAATCGCTTGCGTTTTAGCCGCGCAGCGCGTCTTCCCGCTTAGCGTTGCACTCGTCCGCTGGCGTTACCCGCCATGAGACTTTCGACTTCGGATCGTGTTACGTAATTAAAATCACCGGGAATCGAATGAGCCAGGCAACTTGATGCGGCGGCGAATCGAATCGCCGTTTCCGGATCGTTCAAGCCAGCGGTTGTCAGGGCGAAAATCAACGCGGCGCCGAACGAGTCCCCGGCACCGACACGGTCGACAATAGATCTAATTTCGTAGGGAGAATAATTTCCCGCTGCGTCGAGCGGGGCGAAAAACGGTTTTCGTCGATTGACGTCGTAAAGGATTCCGCCCCAATTATTATGCGTTGCGGAAATACTTTCCCGCAAAGTAATCGCAATATATTTCAATTGCGGAAATTGCCTCGAAACTTCTTCGGCGACTGCCGGATACCGGGAAGCGTCGAGCATTCCGTTTTCCGTGTCGGAATGTTCGGCTCGGATTCCGAGGACGTCGGCGCAGTCGCTTTCGTTGGCGATCACGACATCGACCGACGACAGAATTTCACGCATCGTCCGTTCGGCAAGTTCCCGGGCTTTCAGCGGCGGATCCCAGCCCCAAAGTTTTTTTCGGAAGTTCAAGTCGAACGAAACGGTCAGTCCGCGTTTTCGTGCGATTTCGGCGGCATCTTTCGTCGCTTGGGCCGCTTCTCGGGAAAGCGACGGCGTGATCCCGGTCAGGTGGAGCCAACCGCCGTCGTCGAGCAGTCGGTTCCAATCGTATTGTTCTGGTTTCGTCACGGAAATGCTTGAACCGCTGCGATCGTAAATCACGTTGCTTGCCCGTTGGTTCGCGCCGGTTTCGAGGTAATAGATTCCAAGCCGTCCGACGTCGCTCCGCAGGATGCGCGACGTGTCGACACCGAGAGCCCGAACCGAAGCGACGCAAGCATCCGCGACCGCGTGCTTGGGAAGGACCGTGATGTAAGAAGAATCACCGCCGAGCATCGCAACGGAAACGGCAACATTCGCTTCCGCCCCGGCAAAGGTCATCGTGAGCTTGCCGGGCATCGACTGGGCGAACCGCAAATTGCCGTCCGGAGCGATCCGCCCCATGATTTCACCGAAAGTAATGATTTTCATATGGATTCGCAATGGATTTCAATAAACAAGCACGGCCCATTGACCGAGTTTGATCGTTTCACCGGCTTTGATTTCTTTTTGGTACAACGTTACGATACCGTCGGGAAACTTTTCATAGAGCAACGTTTCAGGTTGAGAGACTTTTTCGAAACCGTTTTCGAGCAACGTCGGGCTCTGGTCGTCGCGGTTGCGATCTTTCATCGGAGTCAAGACGTAAAGCATTCCATCGCCTCGACATGCGACTTCGACGCCCAGGATGCTGCTTTGAACGAATCTTTTTCCTTCAAGCATTTTCGGACACTGGACGACCACGAAAGAGCGATCGCTGAAAACTTTGGCGCCTTCGTCGAAAACGACCGACTTCGCTCCGTTTTTGAGTTCGAGCTTCGGTGATTTGTCGATTCGAAGCGGCTTGCCGTCGGCGTGTTGTCGAATCGAATAAGCGGACAAATCCAACTCGCCGGGCTTGAAAACTTCGACGTCGGCTTTACCGTCGAAATAATTGTCGCCGATAATTTTTCCGAGCAGATAGAATTTTTGGTCGGGATACCACAAAACGGTTTTACCGTCGAAAACGGTCAGGCTGGTGTAGAACGAATTTCCACCGGAACGCTCGGCAAAGCGTTTCGGACCGTCAAACCAAACGGGTTGGTCGGCGTCTTTTTGGAATCGTCCCGCAAAAAGATAAAGCGGTCCGCGATTCTGCCAGGGACTTTTACTCCAGGCATTATATTTATTGTGCGCGAAAAGCATGTAAAGCCCGCTCGCGGCTTCGTTCCCCTTGGCGTCGTAGATCGGGCACGGCGACATCGAATGCGGAATCGGGTCGCCACCGTCCTTCATGAGCAACGGTTTTACGGCGGACCACGTTTCGCCGAGGTCGTCGCTGATCGACCAGACCGGCGTTCCCGTTCCCGTTCGCATCACGCAGAACAAGCGGCCGTCCGGAAGTTTGACGATCGACGGTTCTTCGCAGTATTTTCCGTTGCGCAGCGATTTTTCGCCTTGCATGAACCATTTCGTAATGAAGTCTTTCGGTTCGGGATTTTCGTCGATGTTTTCGAAACGAATAAATTCCGTCGCGGAATTGTACGTCTCCCTCAATTCCGGTTTCGCGTGCCGACTGACACCGACGAGGTACTTTCCTTCTTTTCCCAAACGGAGCGGTTTTTGCCAAACGATCCAACCCGGCGGAATGGTTGCGTCCACCGGGTCGAATGATGTTCGCGGTATCGAAATCGTTTGCGGCTTCGACCACGTATCGCCGTCGTCGTCGCTGAAGATTCCCGTCATCCAAGCGGAATGCGGAATCCCTTCCGACTTGCCGGGGACATGTTGGTTGTATGTGATGTATATTCGTCCCGTTTTCGAAACCATCGGGAAGCCCCAGCTGGCAATTGCGCCGTTGCTGGCGATTCCCTCGGCAAGTGTTCGGTTCCCCGCAAGAATCCGCGGCGGCTCCCAGGTTTTCCCTTTATCGGTACTCCGGCTGAACGCGACATGTTGATCGATCGCCCCCTCGTAGGATGCCTGACACCAAACCGCAAAGAGCTTTCCGTTCGGTTTATCGAACACCTGGAAATGATCGTCGTACGTATCGCCGAGTTTCTCCGGTTCGACTTTCGGTACGTAAACGACGAAATCCGGTTTCGTGAACTGAAGGTCCGTCGGGAAATTCGGCTTCATTTTGAGCTTGTGTTCCACGATGCCCGGAACACGCTCTTCGTACGCTTTCTTCCAGGATTCGAGATCCGCTCTTGCAATGAAAGGAAACGAAAAAAGAACGGAGAGAATTAAAATCGTACGTTTCATGGGATGTTGCCTTGGCGATAAATTGTCTCAATAAATCAGCACGGCCCACTGACCGAGCTTGATCGTTTCACCGTCCTTGACTTCCTTCTGGTACAACGTCACGATGCCATCGGGAAGTCGTTCGTACAGCAGCGTTTCCGATTGGACGACTTTTTCGAATCCGTATTCCAAGAGCCCCGGACTTTGGTCGTCGTGGTTGCGGTCTTTCATCGGGGTCAGGACATAAAGCATTCCGTCTCCGCGGCAGACAACCTCGACGCCCCGGATGCTGCTCCGGACGAAATTCTTTCCGTTCAGAATTTCCGGACATTGGATCACGTTGTAATCGCGGTTGGTGAAAATCTTCGCTCCCTCCTTGAAAATACCTTGTTCGGCATCGTTTTTAAGTTCGAGCTTCGGCGACGTGCCGGTTCGGAACGGCTTGCCGTCGGCGTGTTTTCGGATCGAAAAGTCGGACAAATCCAATTCGCCGGGCTTGTACAGTTCGACGTCAGGTTTGCCGTCGAAATATTCGTCACCGATTATTTTCCCGAGCAGGTAGAATTTTTGGTCGGGATACCACAACACGGTTTTGCCGTCGAGTACGGTCAGGCTGGTGTAGAAAGAGTTTCCGGTCGGTCGGTCGATGAACCGTTTCGGTCCGTCAAACCAGACAGGTTGTTCGGCGTCCTTTTGGAAGCGCCCAGCAAAGAGAAACAACGGCCCTCGGTTTTGCCAAGGATTTTTATTCCATTTATTGAATTTATTGTGCGCGAGCAGGAAATACAGCCCGCTGGCTGCTTCATTTCCTTTGGCGTCGTAGATCGGACAGGGCGACATCGGATGCGGAATCGGCTCGCCGCCGTCCTTCATGAGCAGCGGTTTCGGTTCGCTCCACGTTTCGCCGGCGTCCTTACTTTGCGTCCAACACGGAGAACCGACGCCGGTTCGCATCACGCAGAACAATCGGCCATCCGGTAATTTGACGATCGCCGGTTCTTCGCAATGCACGCCGATATGGAGCGCCTGCTCGTTCGTGTGGACCCAACGAACGACGAGATCCTTGATCGGCGGATCCTTGTCGACGTTGTCGAAATGGAGAAATTCCGTTACAGTTCGATATTTATCGTGTCTCGACGGATGCGCGTATCGACTGACGCCGACGATGTAATTCCCGTTTTTTCCTTGTCGTAACGGTTTTTGCCAAACGACCCATTCCGGAGGAATTGAAGCGTCCGGCGGATCATTGATCGAACGCGGCATCGTGATTTCTTCCGGTTTCGACCATGTTTCGCCGTCGTCGTCGCTGTAAATTCCCAGCATGATTCCCGTATGCTGCCGGTGCGTCGAGACCTTGCCGGGAATGTACTGATTGTACAGCATGTAAATTCGTCCCGATTTCGAAACGAGCGGGAAGGCCCAGCTTGCGATCGCGCCGCCGTTGGCAACTCCTTCGGCTACGGTTCGATTTCCGGCGAGAACACGCGGCGGCGTCCATGTTTTTCCTTTATCGAAACTCCGGCTGAACGCTACGTGTTGGTCGAGAGCCCCTTCGCAGGTCGCCTGGCACCAAACGGCAAAGAGCTTGCCGTTCGGTTTGTCGAAAACCTGGAAATGATCGTCGTACGTGTCGCCGAGTTTCTCCGGCTCGACGCTCGGAACGAATACGATGTAATCCGGTTTCGTAAATTGAACGTCCTTTACGAACTCGGGTTTCAACTTGAGCCGATGTTCCAACGTCGACTTGATTCGGTCCGCGTACTCTTTCCGCCAGGATTCGACATCGGCTTTTTGTTGCGCTGGAAGAACGATGGGAAAAAGAAAAAACAGAATTCCAACGATCGTGATATTTTTCATGGGGAATCTCCGGGAATAGGTGTTGGCGAAAAGTCGTATCACCCCGCACTGTCGTTTGAGGTTGACATGGTTACTAAAACCATTCGTCGCCGATGTAGCGGCCGACAAGATAGAATTTAAGGTCGGGATACCAAAGAACCGTTTTACCGTCGAGCTGCGTGACGCTGGAATAGAATGCCTGACCGTTTTTGCGGCTCACGAATTCCTTCGGCTCATCGAACCAAACCGGTTGATCGGCGTCCTTTTGAAACCGTCCGGCAAGCAGGAAGAGCGGCCCGCGATTCTGCCAGGGATTCGGATCGGCTTTATCGTACTTATTGTGTACAAAAAGAAAGCAGAGACCGCTGGCGGCGGTGTTTCCCTTGGCGTCGTAAATCGGACACGGCGACATCGGATGCGGAATCGGTTCGCCGCCGTCCTTGAAAAGCAAGGGCTTCGCGGTGGTCCATGTTTCGCCGAGATCGCCGCTGACCGACCAGACCGGCGAACCGGTCCCGGTCCGCATGACGCAGAACAATCGGCCGTCCGGCAGTTTGACGATCGACGGCTCCTCGCAGTACCGACCACTGCGCAACGCTTTTTCACCCTGCATGAACCATTTCGTAACGATGTCCTTCGGCTCGGGATTTTCGTCGATGTTTTCGAAACGAATGAATTCCGTCGCGCTGCTGAACTGTTTCTGTAACTCGGGATTCGCGTGTCGACTGACGCCGACGAGATATTTGTCGTCTTTGCCGAGTCGGAGCGGCTTCTGCCAGACGATCCATTCCGATGGAACGGTCGGATCCGGCGAGTCCATGAAAGTTCGCGGGATCGTGATCGTCTGCGGTTTCGACCAATTGTCGCCGTCGTCGTCGCTGTAAATTCCCGTCATCAAGGCGGTGTGCGGACGACAGGAAGAAACCTTGCCGGGAACGTGTTGATTGTAGACGATATATATTCGTCCCGATTTCGAAACCATCGGGAAGGCCCAGCTCGCGATATTGCCTTTATTGGCGAATCCCGCCGCGATCGTCGGATTTCCGGCGAGAATTCGCGGCTTTTCCCACGTTTTTCCTTTATCGTAGCTCCGGGAGAACACGAAATGTTGGTCGAGTGTCCCTTCGTAGGAACCTTGCGTCCAAACGGCAAAAAGTTTGACGTCGGGTTTATCTCCCGGCTTATCGCCGTGTTTATCGAAGACGAGAAAATGGTCGTTGTAGGCGTCGCCGACGATGTCCGGGTCGAGTTCCGGTACAAAAACAACGAAATCCGGTTTCGTGAACAGGACGTCCTTGGCGGCGTTCGGTTTGTTTTTGCGGTTTGCTTCCGTACGATTCCTTGCCCGTTCGGCGAATTCCTGTTCCCATTTTTTCAAGGACTCCACGTCCTGGGCGAAGGAAAGAGACGCAACGAAAATAAACGTCAGGACGAAAAGGAAATTTTTAATCGTCATAAAACTAAAAGTTTAACGTACTATTTTGGTGGTTCGACAGTGATGTTGAACGGCAGTTTCATTCCTTTGACGACTTCGCAGGAAATACCGGACGTTTCCGGTCCCATGTACTTGACGTCGATCAACGGCGTTTCTTTCGGAACTTTGGGAATCTCAAAACCTTTCGGCGGCGGTACTTGCTCAATGTCGACGGCGCCTGAAACGAACACGGAGTAGGTTCCCGGGAGGATACCGCGTTCATGGGCTCCCATGTCGAGTGCGTACGATCCGTTCGACTGGAGAACTCCCCGCGCGACAAATTTATCGTTTTGAAAACAGACCATCCCCTTGCCGAGCGGTTTTCCGTCCGAAAACACAACCTTGCCGTGGACCCGGACGTGTTCGCCGCAGCCCGTCACTGAAAAACAGACGACGAGAAAGAAAAGCAAAACAAAAAACGAACAGGATCGCATGGTTCGAAAAAACGTGAAATTTGACGGAACGGTTCACCAGGAGAAATCGACGGCTTTGCCGTCATCAACGTCGGCAAGGGCATAAAGGATGTGCGGCGCCGTTGCCGCTGCGATGGGAGAGACGGCTCCATCCCCGAAAAGAAACTGGACGACCGACGGATGAAAACTCCCGAATCCTCCCCGACCGGAAACATTGTATGGAAAAGTATTCTCGTAAAACGGGTCGTTCGGCAACTCGGCGATGATTCTGGCCGGTTCCGCCGTGGGGTCGGCATGAATAAGCCGACCGACGTTGAAGGCCCGGTTGTTTTCGGCGTAGAGATAACTTCCGTCCCAATAACGTTGAATATCGGACGACGGCATCGACGTGTTCAATGCAAAGGTCGGAATGAATTTCTCGCCGATGATCAATTGATTGCTTGTTCCGTCGGCCCAGCGGGCGAACGTATCGCGAAGCGTCCAGGAGCGAACCCTCCCGTAATCGTCCCATTTATTACTTCCGTCCCCGGAAAAACCGGAATCGGAGCGAACATTCGCGACTCGAAACGGGCCGCGGAATTTATCCAGCAACCCGGCATCGTTGACGCTATCTTCGTACACATATCCGAGCCAGTAAGCGGTCGTCGATTTGGTGACAACCAGCGCATAGTCGCTTTGCGGACCGGAACAGATGACCGAAGCGGGGTTCTCAGAATAAGCGTACGCGACACCGCTCCGCCGGGAAGGACATTTATATGTCGACACCGAACCGAGTTGCCGCCGATATTCCTCAGAGATATCCATGAACCACTGATCGGGATAATCCGACAGGTTGGGCGGCACGGAAAGCGTCATTTTGAATTGCGGCGACTCAATCGCCAACATATCGTACAGGGCTTGCTGTTCGAGGAAAGGATAGATCAACGCGAACAGCGACGGACGAAACGAATAAATAACCGCCGGTGGAAGCCCTCCGTACGTGTCGTGAAAATTATGAACGGCTAAACCGATTTGTTTCAGATGGTTTGCACACTGCGTTCGTCGAGCCGCTTCGCGTGCCGCCTGGATCGCCGGGAGGAGCAGCGAAATCAAGACACCGATGATCGCGATCACGACCAACAGTTCGACCAAGGTAAACGCTTTTCGTTTCATGGCTTGGTTCCTTTCACGATCAATCGATCGGAAATATGGCGGTTTGCGGTTCATCACGTCGCGGGCGACGCGGCTAAGGTTTTTTTACGGAATCTTTTACGGAATCTTTCGGATAATCGACCGTGATATCGAAAGATTTCAAGCCGGGGACGACGTCACAGGCCAAACCGGAAGTTTCCGGGTTCATGAACTTTACGTCGATCAACGGTGTTTCAATGGGGTGGCGAAACGGTTCGTCGTCGGTTTTCGGCAACGGAAACGTCTGGCGATCAAAGGCTTCCGTGACGTAGACCTTGTATTTCCCCGGCGCGAGTCCCTCGTTCGGCGTGTTCGTACCGAGACGGAAAACTCCGTTGGCGTCGAGTACTCCCCGGGCCATGGTTTTATCGTTCTGGAAACAAACGATTCCCGTCGCGAGCGGTTTTCCGTCCGGAAAAGAGACTTTTCCTCCGACGGCGATTCCTTTTTGGCAACCGACAAGCAGGGGCAGCAGGCACGCCGCAACAACGAACGATTTTACAGAGCGTTTCATGAACGAAAACATGCTGGGTGTTACGGAAACGGAACAATCGCGCCGTCGTCGACGTCCGCCAAGGCGTAAATGATGTTCGGAGCGAGGGATAGGTCGGCGGCGTGTACGGATCCGTCACCGAAGAGAAAATGACAGATGCCCGGGTGCATGCCGCCGAAGCAACCGCGTTCCCCCGGAGTCGTGTACGTTCCCCCTTCATTGAAGGACGGATCCTTGGGCGATTGCGGCAACATCAAGCTCCAGGTACTGCTATTGGAATGGATGAGCCGACCGATGCTGTGAAATCGACTGAGGTCAGCATAATAGTAACCGCCGTCCCAATAACGTTGGTTTTGCGTTCCGACATTGTTCGTGACGACCGCCCATTCCGGGATGAATTTTTCGCCGATGAGTAATTGGTTGCTCGAGCCATCAGCCCAGCGATTCATCGAATCGCGTACCCGCCAGCCGGTCGCATTCGTGGTGTAATCGGAGTGATAACCGGAAGAATCACCGGAGCCGTTGTGAATCGGACCGTCCATGATAGCGCAACGGAAGGGGCCTTTGAACAACGACAGCGCCGCCGTTGCCGCCGAGGCCGGTTTCGTATTGTCTCCGATGTAGTATTGCCAATCCGTCGCGCTTGCCTTGGCGATCACGACGGCGAAGTCGCAAAGCGGGCCGGTGAAAATCGTACTTCCCGAAGGCGGGTCGTTTCGGAGGACATATTGCACTCCGCCCCGTCTGGACGGACATTTATAGATCGGAACGTTTCCCATCATCGCCTGATCCTGTGCCGTTCGACCGTTGAACCAAGCGTCCGGGTAGGTGGATCCGCCGGGATATTTGTACTGCGGCGAGTTGAGGACGAGATATTCATTGATCGTCGTTTGCTCGATGTACGGCAAAATGAGCGAAAACAGCGACGGGCGAAATCCCCAAACGACGACCGGAGGCAGACCTTTGCGGCTGTCGTGGAAGTTATGGATTCCGATGCCGATCTGTTTCAGGTGGTTCGTACACTGCGTCCGCCGCGCCGCTTCCCGGGCCGCTTGGATTGCCGGAAGCAGCAACGAGATCAACACGCCGATGATCGCGATGACCACCAGCAGCTCGACCAGGGTAAACGCCTTTCGTTTCATGGTTCGGCTCCTTTCGAAAAGTATGATGACGGCATGACGTCACGCCGTTTTGTCGTTGAATAAGGCATCGGGAAATGTCGCCAGTGAAGTCGCCGACGAAACGGCCCGAATTTTCGCAACACTTGTTGCCGCGATCAAAGCGGCCGTGGTGATACCCTTCCAGTCCTCGTTTTCCAGGCGTTCGGGCGTCACGATCCAGGAACCGCCAATCGCCAGGGTTGCCGGCTCACGCAGAAAATCGACCATGTTATGACGGTCCAAACCTCCCAGCGGCAGGAAGCGGATACCGAGATGAGCATACGGCGTCCAGAGACTTTTCATGTACGTGATTCCGCCGATCGGCTGCGCCGGGAAGAATTTCATTTCCCGACAGCCGAGTTCAAGTCCTTTTTCCAATTCCGAGGGCGTCGCAATGCCGGGAGCGAACGGCAGGCCGGATTCTTGAGCCGCGAGAACAACCCGTTCTGAAAGCCCCGGCGAGACTCCGAAGTCGGCGCCCGCCGCAACGACGTCACGAACCTGTTCCGGCGTGAGAATCGTCCCGACACCGGCGAGCATTTCAGGAATTTCGCCTTTAATCCTTCGCAACGATTCGACGGCCGTTGGCGTTCGCAGCGTCAATTCCATGGCGTCGATCCCTCCGGCAAGCAGAGCGCGAGCCGCCGGAACCGCTTGCTTCGGATCATTGATCGTCAAGCAAGCGATGACGCCACAGCGGTACAGTCGCGAAAGGATTGTTTCGGGAAAACGTGAAGCCAACATCTCGTCCTCTTTCGGAAGCGTTTCCAAAGCGGCACTCAAAACCGGTATACAGGAACCGGTATACCGGTTTGGATATTTCAATAATAGTCAATCTTCCAAACGATGTCAATCATTTTCTCGAAAAAAACTAAAAAAATATTTTTCAGGCTCGTTTTCCGGTATTCTATGATTTCAAACCGGTATTCCGGTTGACTTTTATGGACCGGGGGATTACAATAAGGACGATCATTCGTCTTCGAAAAAAAATCGATTTTGGATTTCCGACGAAAGACAACACTCTAAAACGCAAGCGGGATATTTTCTTCTCACGGGTTTTTCATGAATCGGCAGTTGAACGATCTGGCTTATACACATATCTCCCGCTTGTTGGTCGAGGGACGTATCCTTCCGAACCAACGGCTCTCCGAACAGTACCTGGCTGCCGAAATCGGCGTGAGCCGGACTCCGGTGCGGGAAGCGATTCGTCGATTGAGCAAAGAGGGAATTCTGCGACAAATTCCTTCGAGCGGCACCTACCTGATTTTGCCGGGCGAACACGACATTGAAGAGATTTACGACATCCGCGAATCGTTGGAGTGTTATCTCGTCAAAAAAGCCGTTCCCCGAATGTCCGAGGCCGATTACACGCGGATTCGAAAAAAATTCGCCATCATGAAAAAATCTGTCGAGCAGATGAATCAAGCCGACGACCCTTATTTGACGGGCCTGCCGTTGCGACGTTTCCTTAAGGCGGACGGAGCGTTTCATCGACATCTGCTGGAAGCGGCGGACAATCGTTCGGCGTTACGAATTCTCGACGACGCGAACATGAGGTCTTGCGTGTTCGGCATCCGCAGCCATCGACGTGATTCGACCCACCTGACACGCGTCATGTACGTTCACCAACGAATTGCCCAGTCGGCGATCAAAGGGGATGTCGCCGCAACGGTTCATTGGCTCCGAATTCATATCCAGGAAAGTCGTCGCGGCGCTTTGGCCGCGGTTCGTTCCACAAACCAAGAGGAGTAACGTTCGCCATGAAAACAACTCGCCGTGAATTTCTTAAAACGAGTACCGCCCTTGGGATCGGTTCCGCTTTCGTCCCTTATATCGTAACGGCGGATGAACCGAAAAAGTCGGAGAAACTCCGCCTCGGAATGATCGCCTGCGGGGACATGGGGTGCCGGAACGCCCGGGATTTCGACCCGCTGACCGATATCGTCGCGATGTGTGACGTCAATCAAATGCAGATCGACTACGCCATGAACGACCCGAAGATCGGTCGCGCCGGGACTTCCGAAGCGAAGAAAATCGATACGTATAAAGATTACCGGAAAATTCTCGACCGCAAAGATATCGACATCGTATCGATCGCGACACCGGATCACTGGCATATCAAACCGGCCGTCGAAGCCCTGCAAGCGGGAAAACACGTTTTCTGCGAGAAACCGCTCACGTTGACGCTGGAAGAAAACCAACTCATTCGGAATGCGTGCAAAAAACACGGCAAACAGGTTTTCCAGGTCGGTACGAGAATTCGAAGCTCCGAAAACGCGGCCCTGTTCGTCGCGATCGTCCAGAACGGTTTGATCGGCGAAATCAAGTCGGCAACCGCGACGCTCGGCGGCGGACCGACCTGCCCGAGCCTGCCCGTGGGAAAAATTCCCGAGACGCTCGATTACGATCTCTGGCTCGGACAAGCACCGAAAATCGACTATCGGGCCTCCGAAAAACTGACCGATTTCCGGGAACGAAAAAACGTTTGGCCCCTGCAAAGCAACGTCTTCTACAACTTCCGTTGGTGGATCGACTACTCCGGCGGCAAGCTGACCGATTGGGGCGCCCACTACGTCGACATCGCCCTTTGGGCCCTGAAAATGAACGGTCCCGGCGTCGGTCCCGTCAAAGTGATTCCGAAGGAACTCGAAATGCCGGTCCCGATGAAAGACGGTTATCCGACCGAACTTGATCGCTACAACACGCCGAGCAAGTTCGTGTTCGACTGCGTGTACGAAAACGGCTTCGTCCTGACCGTGCAGAGCCATTCGCCGGACAAAAGCGGGATCCTGATCGAAGGAACGAAAGGAAAACTCCATTTCAACGAAGGACGTGTCAAGGGAAAACCGTACGAAGTCGACAAGGTCCACGAAGCCCTCAAACCGGAAGACATCCTCAAGGTCCGCAAGGGCCGGGAGATGATGTCGCATAAGGATTTCTTCATGGCGTGTATCGCGGACGGCGGCGAACCGATTTCGGACGTTTATACTCACCTGCAAGCGATGAGCGTCTGTCATCTTTGCGGTATCGCCGCCCGACTCGGCCGCGAAATCACCTGGGATCCGAAAGCGGAAAAATTCGGCGACGAACAGGCGCAATCGTTCTTCGCCCGGACGCCGCGCAAAGGGTTTGAGATTCCCGTCGTTTAAACCTTAACACTCTGCGACCACAGGTCGCAGCTCGTTTGATGAAATATTTACCATCTCGTCGTGATTTTTTGCGTTTGTTGACCGCCGGGACCGTCGCGGTTCCGTTGACGGCGTTCGCCGCCGAGACGGCTCCGTTCAAATTCCGTTACGTCGTTGCGACGAACCAGTTCGGCAAAGAGAAGTTGGAAACGATTTTGTCCGTCGTCAAACAACTCGGAACGGAGACGATTGATCTCTGGGGCGAACATTGGGCGAACCAACGCGAACAAGTCGCCGAAATGGGCGAAGACGCCTTCCGTAAACTCCTCGACCGGTACGGCGTCAAGCTCGGTTGCATTACGGCGTTTCAAGGCAAGACGTTCAAATTAGCGGACGAAATCCGGTTCGTGAAACGGTTCGGCGGCGACACCGTGATTACCGGTTCGCCCGGTTTCGGCAAAGACGAGTCCCCGGAAACGTCGATCGCGAAATGGATCGAAAGCCGGAAAGCGGAACTTGATCTGGCCGCGGAACTCGGCGTCAAGATCGCGTCCGAAAATCATCTCCGGCAAGTTACGGAAACTCCCGAAGGATTGAAACTTTTCGTCGACGCAACGAAACAACACCCGTCGCTCGGCATTGCCCTGGCACCGCGGCATCTTCCGCAAGACGAAAAAATTCTCGCGGAGTTGATCCGGTATTGCGGTCCGAAACTGTTCTTCTTTTACGCTTGGCAGTCGACCGGCGGAACTCCCGAGATGGAAAAAGACGAACGGGAACGAACGCAGCTCCCCGGACGAGGCAAGCTGGATTTCAAGCCGCTTGTCGACGCGCTGAAATCGATTCATTTCGAAGGCTTTACCGAGATTTTCATGCATCCGTCGCCGCGTGGACGGTTGATTCACGATACCGTGGAGAAAACGGTCGAGGAATTGAACGCCTCAAGGAGTTATCTCGACTCGTTGCGGTGAATGGGGACGCCCCTTCGGGGGCTAAAACGCAAGCGAATATTTAACGCAATAAATTTAATGGGAACGACGAAAGAAAAATTGCGGCGAGGCGACGCGGCGTTCGGTGGTTGGGTGATGATCGCGCATCCGACGAGCGTCGAACTCATGGTCGGTGAAGGGTTCGATTGGATCGGTATCGACATGGAGCATACGTCGATCGACATGCGGGCCTTCCATGAATGTTTGTTGGCGACGAAAGGCACGGGAGTCGACTTGCTTGCCCGGCTCCCTTCCCATGAATCGAGCCTCGCCAAACGGGTCCTCGACGCCGGGGCGACCGGGATCATCGTCCCGACCGTCAATACGGCCGAGCAAGCAAAACAGGTCGTCGCGATGGCGAAATATCCGCCGGAAGGAAATCGCGGCGTTTCGCTGGCCCGAAGCACGGATTTCGGACGAAATTTCGACGAACGTTTCCGTCGGAACAACGACGAGGTGATCGTCGTCGTGATGCTGGAACACGTCGACGCGCTGAACAATCTCGACGCGATTCTTTCCGTTCCGGGAATCGACGCGACGCTCATCGGGCCTTACGATCTCTCCGCCTCGATGGGAATCGCCGGACAACTCGCGCATCCCGACCTCGTCGCGGCGCAACGAAAAATTCTCGACGCCTGCAAAAAACACAACGTACCCGCCGGATACCATGTCGTGAAACCGGATGCCGAACTGCTCCGGCAACGAATCGACGAAGGTTATCGCTTTCTTCCTTGCGGCGTCGATACGGAATTCATCATGCATGGTTGCCGGTTGATGCTCGATGCGAAATAATATTCCCCGATTCACGTTTCGCGGCTATACTGTGACACGGCAAAAACTGGCCGTTTGTCCATTTGACCGGTACTCCGGGCCGTTAGGACGCTTCAACGGGTTGTATTGCCAAAAAACAACCAATTTTGTGCCAAGGTAGAGTATAAAACGCAAGCGGACGCCTTTCAATGAACAAAATACTTGTCACACAAAAAGAATACGACAAGGCCGCCATCGTTTTCGAGGCGTCCGGTTTTCATGTCGTTCCCGTTGCGGGCGAGGAACGGTTGTTGGCGGATGCCGTTCGAAAGCATTCGGCCCGGGCGGTGATCGTCGGCGTCGAACCTTACGTCGGACCGCTGTACGAATCCCTCGGCGAAATCGGTTCAAAATATCGCTACGAAAAAAATCCCGGCGCGATCATCGCCCGGTTCGGCGTCGGACACGATAAAATCGACAAAGCGGCGGCCGCGCGACACGGAATCGCCGTCGTCAACACGCCGGGCGTATTGGATCGAAGCGTCGCGGAACACACGTTTTGGCTCCTCGGAGCGTTGTTGCGAAAAATCACCGTCGGCGACGCCGCGATGCGGGACGGACTGTTTCCGACGTTGACCGGTTCGGAATTGTACGGAAAAACGTTTCTCGCCGTCGGTTTCGGTTCCATCGGCCGGGAAGTCACGAAAATTGCCCGATTCGGATTCGGGATGCGGGTTTTCGCGGCGGGCCGCTCGCCTCAACCAGAGGAATTTCTCCGGGAACACGGCGTCGAACGATATTCCACCGACGTCGATTCCCTGCTCCCGGAAGCCGACGTCGTCTCGATTCACTTGGCGTCGACGCCGGAAACGTTTCATTATTTTTCGACATCGCGTTTCGAAAAGATGAAACGAACCGCCGTCTTGCTCAACACCGCCCGAGGAGCCGTTCTCGATGAACGGAACTTGGTCGCCGTACTGAACGCCGGTCGAATCACCGGAGCGGCCCTCGACGTCTTCGAAGCGGAACCGTATGTTCCTCAAGGCGACGAATCATTCGATCTGCGGCAATTATCCAACGTCGTCTTGACTCCGCATCTCGGATCGAGCAGCGTCGAGGCGAACCGCCGTATGGCGGAATCTTCACTGCGCAACGTCTCGCTGTTTTTCGAACGACGATTCGATGAACTGAATCGTTGTTGAAAGATTCAGCGAGTTTCGCCGATCGTTTGTTTGGCGGCCAAATTTCGTCGCATCCCAGCGCAGCTCGGTGAGGAATCGCTTCCGACTCTTTTTTTTGAAAAAGAAAAGCGGTAGAATAGACGAAGCGGTTTCGAAAAAGAAAAAGACGCCGGAGTACCGGCTCAATTGGGGAATTCCATGCGACGAATTTTCGTTTTGCTTGCGTTTGCCGTTTGGGGAGCGTTGACGGGCTTCGCCGAGGACGAGGTCGGATACGAACTGCGGACTTGGACGAACAGTGCCGGAAAAAAGGCCAGAGCGACGTTCGTTCAACTCAAGGAGGGCGTCGTCTCGCTCCAAAGCGAAGACGGCTCCAAAACGTTTACAATTCGGGTTTCCGATCTGAGTACGGCGGACAAAACCTATCTTCGGAACCAGCATATCGAGTTCGTCGAGAAGATCAAATCGGATAAAGAATCGGCGGAGCAACAACTCGAAGCGTCCGGCGTGATCGTTTCGCTTTATGACGAGGACGCGGCGCCGATTCCGGCGGGTTTCACGAAAGTTTATCGCAGTCCGTTCACGGCGGCACGGAGCGTTGCGTATTCCTCGGACGGTCGCTATGTTTTGGTTTGGGGACACAACAACGAGGCTCTTCTTTGGGACAACATCACGGGCCGCAAAGAGAAAGCGTTCAAAGGAAATACCAGCGGCTCCGAAGTTGTCGCATTCAGCGGCGACGGACGCTTCAACGCTTCAGGATTCGAAGGCAACAAGGTTGCGCTGCGCGATACGTTGACGGGCAAAATCCTGAAAGTGTTCGAAGGACATTCCGGTTTCGTGACGCCGATCGCGGTGAGTTCGGATGGAAAATGGATTCTATCCGGAGCGTCGGATAAAACGGCGATTCTCTGGAACGTCGACACCGGAAAAATGGAACACCAATTGAAAGGACATCAAGGCCGGGTGCTTTCCGTGGCATTCCATCCGAAGGGCGAATATCTTTTGACCGGCGACGACGAAGGCAGCGCGATTCTTTGGAACAAAACGTCTGGTTCGTCGTCCAAACGCTATGACAATCTCGGCGGACCGATCAATTCGGTGTCTTTTAACCAGGACGGCGCGGTCGCGATGCTGATCGCTCCGAGCATCGCGATGTTATGGGATACCCATATTAAGCCGCAGCAGGCCGCATCGTCTTCAAGCAGTTCCGGTCAGCCGGTGAATCCGGTGATCGGAAAGCTCGCTTCCTTGGCGCTCGTTTCACCGAACGATCCGAAAGTTCATGACGGGCTCTTCGATTCCGTCGCGTTTTCCAAGGATAATTCGTTCTTCATGCTGGTTTCCAAGCTCGGAAACGTTTACTTCGGCAACCTGCAAAAAAAAGAATGGGTTCGGAAAATCGACCAACTCGAAAGCGGCGTCAATCGGGCCGCGTTCGACGCCGACGCCAAAGAGTACTTGACCGTTTCGTTCAACGACAACGCGATTCTCTGGAGTAATGAGACCGGCGAAAAATTCGGCGAACTCAAAGGATATAATTACTGCGTCAGCCCCATCCGTATGACCCGCGACGGATGTCGAATCTTGACCAGCGGCGGTTGGACCGATCCGACGGTCGCCGTTTGGGATACCAAGAGCGGCAAGCTGCTCAAGCGACTCGAAGGCCATCAAGCGGCGGTTCGCCGAATCGAAGTCCTGCCGAACGGCAAGCGGATCCTGTCGGCGTCGTTCGAAAAGTTCGACGACTCCAAACACAATTTCGGCGTTCCCATCGGCCAACCGCGACGAAATCCAGATCGGCAGGTTATTCTGTGGGACATCAGCACGGGCAAAGCGTTGATCGACGTCGAAAACGCAATCGGTTGGGCCGTCAACTCGAACGGCTCGCAATTGATCACGGCGACCAGCGACGAACGACGAAGCGCCGACGGAACCGTCGTCACGTTCTGGGACACGCTGACGGGTCGAAAGGTTCGGGAAACAAAAGGAGCAAACGTCGGCGGCGACTTCCTCTTCTATCCCGATAATGCCCGAATTCTCGCCAAACGAGGGAACTCCGCTTTCAATTGGGCCGCTCAAACAGGCAAAGAGGCGGGAATTTTCCGCAACTTAAAATATGACGTCTGGACTGCGGAACTCGCCTCCAAAGGCAAGCTGTTGCTGACCGGAACCGTCGACGGTACAGCGGTCCTTTGGAATTTGCCCCGAGACGCCCCGGAAAAGGAATTCGGCGGACACGCCGGCGGTGTGACGTCCGTCGCGATCAGTCCCGATGCCAAGCTTGTCCTTACCGGTTCCATTGGCAAAACGGCGATTCTCTGGGATGTCGAAACCGGCGAAGAAATCAAAAAACTGGAAGCCGGCGAAGGCTCGATCGTCGGCGTCGACTTCACGGAGGACGGCAAACTCGCGATGGTCGCTTCGGAAGACGGAACCGTCAAATTTCACGGACTCGGCGATTGAAATCACGGTTTTCCGGGGGTATATTGAGAACATATTGAATTTCCCTTGGTTGCCTCCTTTCTCGTCATCCCCGCGCAGGCGGGGGCCTAGACGAAAGATACTGTCGAACGTTTGCATCCGTTATTAACGTGTGCAAGAGCCTATTGAAATCTACCCTCTGGGTCCCCGCCTTCGCGGGGATGACGGAATTCTATTTTTTATCGGCAGCTCAGCCTCACGTCCATGATATTCGTCCGCCTTCTCGTTCTCCCGCTGTTCCTGCTCGGATTATCGCTCAATCTTCTCCGGGCGGAAACCTACGGTCCGATCAGCGTGCAGGATATTCCTTTGGCGGAAAACCGCTCCGATGAAACGGTACACGGTTACGTTGAATATCGTTTTCGCGTCACAAACCGAGATTCGAAGCCGCATCACGTTGCGTTGCAGATCTTGGAAAACGATCACGGTTCCTCTGCGAACCTGACGCGGTCGACGAACGAAGTCGACGTTCCACCGGGAACCGGCGTGACGCTTTCCTTGTTGCAGCCGCCTGTCAACATGTCGTCCAGCGGACGCGTCCAGGTTCGGATTGATGGTCGCCTTCAAAAGGATCCGACAACGTTTGCCAATGTCGCCAACCACATCTTGCCGTATTCCCGGCGTTCAAACGAAACGGCGAACGTGTTCGTCAGCCAATTGGTTCCCGCCGACATGCGAGACCTGATTCGAACCGGTGTTTCGTCCACGACATCTTCTTCCGGCCCTTCTTCGGCACTGCCGGCGACGCCCCCTTTTTCCCATTCACCATCTTCGTCTTCGCCGGAAGTCAACTGTTGGCTCGCCAACGCGCCGGTCGGCGAATGGAGCGAAAACTGGCTCGCCTATTCCCGGTTCGACGGCGTGGTCCTGACGAGCGGCGAATGGAAGGATCTGAAGGACCAATTTTCCAGTATTTCGGCAGCGCTCCGAAAATATGTCGAAGTCGGCGGCGTGCTCTGTATCGTCGGTAAAGATTGGACGCCGCCGAAAGAATGGGTTTTGTCCGGCGACCCGCAAAAACGATTTGCCCAATTTGGAACCGTTTCCGTGATCGAGGGAACGACGGACAAGGCGAAACCGGAAATCGATCCATTACGGGATTTGTTGTTTGAACAAGTCAAACCGTGGGAAAACGCGCTGAACCTTTCCAGTCGGGGCGGTCGTTTTTCCCATGGTTTAATGGCGGGGGCCGGTTCGATGGGCGGCGGCGACACGACGTTGAAAGCGCTCCCGGTGATCGAGTCTTACGGCGTGCCGGTCAAGTTGATCATGATCCTGATCGTCGTGTTCGCGGTACTGATCGGTCCGGTCAATATTTACGTTCTCAGTCTTATCAACCGCCGCATCTGGTTGCTCTGGACGGGTCCCGTAACGTCGCTGATCGCCAGCATCCTGGTCCTCGGCGTGAATTTCGTGCAGGAAGGTTTTTTGAAACAGTCCAGTTCGAAGACGACGACGATCCTCGACCAACGGACCGGTGAAGCGACGACGATCGGATACCTCGGTTTCTATTCGACCTTGACGCCGCGCGGCGGAATCGTGTTCGACGCCGACACGGAGGCGACGGCGTGCTTCAATCGCGGTTACGGCGAAAGCCGTTCCGTGGATTTGGAAATCGTGGGCGGCGGCAACCAGCATTTTTCGCGGGGCTGGATCAACGCCCGGGTTCCGGCGTATTTTGCGATTCGAAAAGCGCAGTCGCATCGAAAAGAACGGATCGTCTTCGACTGGACCGCTTCGCCGCCGACCGCGACCAACGGACTCGGCGTCGACGTCAAATCCTTGATCGTCCGTTCACCAAAAGGAGAAACCTATCGGGTCGAAGGCCTGAAAACGGGCCTGAAAACGCCGCTCGCCGCTGCGTTGTCGACCGGCGAACCGCCCGATCCGGGAGCGGAGCTGCAAACTCTGCTCCGACAGACGATCCAAAACGGACCGACGTCGCCGTCGTTCAATCCGGCAAAAATCTTGACGAACGGTTCGTACCTCATGGAAATCGACGCGTGGAATCCGTTCGTCGAACACGGTATCGAACGGATGAACCCTTATCAAAACGCAACCACCGTTTACGGAATTTTTGAATAGAACAAATATTCCCGTCATCCCCGCGCAGGCGGGGACCCTAGTACAATAAATCTCAAATGGGGTTCATTATTTTTCACACGGAGGCACAAAGGCACGGAGAAGAGGAGAATGAGAGTTTCCTCCTCCGTGCCTCTGTGCCTCCGTGTGAGAAAACACACCAAATAAAAGAGAGAGTCGCGAAAAAGTTGATCTTTTGTCGATTTCGCCCCGGAGGGGCAGTGCATCACAGCCCAGGGCAGAGCCGAAGGCGTCGCCCTGGGTTGCCAACGCCCCAAGGAACGATCGCCCTGTAAGGGCAGTGCAATACCGGTGTTGCGCTGCCCTTACAGGGCGGCGGTTGGTGAGCGACCGGTATCCCAGGGCGACGGCGAGTACGCCTTGCCCTGGGCTGTGATGCGATGGCCTTTCAGGCCGAAGATACAGAAACGACAACTTTCTTACTACAGGCTCAATGAAAACGGCAATAATGAATTGCATTTGAGAAATCGTGTACTAGAGAACAGATTTTAATTGGTTCTTGCACACGTTATTGACGGATGCAAACGATCGACAACGCCTTCCGCCCAGGTCCCCGCCTTCGCGGGGATGACGGACGCTTTTAATTAACGTTATATCAGGAGCCCCTGCCATGCCGCTACGTCCCACGCACCAACAGGTCGAATACCTTCGCAATCTCGGTTACACCAAACCGGAGTCCCTCGACAGGGAACAGGCCGAGATCATGATCAAAAAGCTCTTGGCGGACGAAGAGCGGAGCGGCAACGTCAAGTTGGCGTGTCCGAACTGCAACGCGACGCTCGCTGTCCGGCCGAAGCAGCCGCAGACGCCGTGCAAGAGTTGCGGCAAGCTCATCTACCAGATCAACGGCAAGCTCTACAACGCGGAACAAAAGAACGAATACGAGTTGATGATGAGTCAACACCGACGTCGCTGGATGCAAACCAAGCGAGAACTGTTCGTTCGAAAGATTCGAGAAATCGACGCAAACAATCAAAAACTCCGTTCCGATCCGTCAACGACTCCGGAACAGCGCCGGACAAGGACGATCGTCGGAATCCGCGTCAAGATGGGTTCCGCCTGTCGGGGGCGTGGAATGGACGGCAGGGAATGTACGCTCGTCCAGGTCAACAAGGATCCGACTTTGCTGCCGCCGTATGCGAGTTGCGTCGAAGACGATTGCGACTGCACCGTCTCGTTTCTGACCGAATCCGACGCCGTTTCCATCAAGGGCGGAACCGCGGCGACCGGCGGAAGCGGCGCCGGAGCCGTCGCCTTGAAAATCGGAACGATCCTGCTCGTTTTCCTTGGAGCGGCGGCGAAATACGGGATCAAATCGGCCGGTTCGTTGACGAAAGCGATCGTTTACCTGGCGCTGCTGCTCGTCGTGATCGGTGTGTTTTTGGTTGCGCTGCGGCAATTCCTGCCGAAGGAAATTCAAGACAAAATCCCCGAAGTCAAAGCGTTACAGGAAAAAGTCGTCGAGCCGGAACAATAAGACTTTCGCCGGAAAATGAAACGCCCTACCGTAGCATGGTAGGACCGCTGCCTTGGCTTCATCGACGCCGCCTTCCGTTGGTCGGCTCATCGTTCGGATGTATTTGACTTTACGAAAAAAGCGAAACGAACAAACCTTTTCTCAAAATGTCAGCCGAATGCCGTTTCGCTGGATGGGGCTGTAAATAAATAACCAGTGCAAACGTACAATATTAGCTGCCGCTTCACCCCCCGAGTTACGGCGGAGTACCGCCTCCACTCGGGGCTCTTTGTACATGTTATTTCTTTACAGTTCCGATAACTCTTGAATGTGAGGTTTTAAACGATTCCTTGTTGGGCGAGGTTGTCGTCCAGATCGACGAAAGAAGATGAGCTGAACTTAAGGACCTGATCCATGATGTCCTGTGATTGGGAAATCAGCAACACAATGCGACTGCGGTCGACCTCCTCGGAATCGTTATCGTTACGGTCGGTGATCATTTCCGTGAGAACCGTCAGCTCGTGTTGTAAAGCGTCGATCGCCTTCCATAAGTTGTCGTAGGGCATCTCGCGAACCGACGTGTTCGGAATGATTTTCTCGAACTGACCGCTTTCCGTCGCCCATTTGTTGCGAATCCAACGGAGCAAAGCCGTCCGATTGATAAATCCGACCGGTGTTTTACCGTCCAGAATAAGAATCTGCCTCGCCGTTACGCGGCAGAGAAAATCGTAGATGATCCGGACCGGCGTTTCCATCGGATAACTGATCACGTTGGGCGTCACCAAATCGCCGATCGGTTCCTGCCAACGAGCGGTGTTGCCGATCAGCGAAATGAAGTTCTTTTCCGACACCATCCCGATCAACTGTTCGTTGCCGTCGACGACCGGCAACGACTCGATCCGCGTTTTCAGGAAGAAGTCGACGACCGAGGCGACCGATTCGTGAGGACCGATCGCCAATGTGAGCGGCATCATGACGTCTCCGGCCAAGATGCCGGAAAACAGGTCGTTCAGGGCGTGAACGCCGCTGTCGCTTCCGGAATGGACGGCGATCGTTTCCGAAAAACTCACGCAACGATTCCGCCCGGATTCCTTGGCGAAAAGAAGCGATTGGTCGGCTCGCTCGATCAATTGATCGAGAAACGCCGTGTCTTCCATTCGCTCCGCGATCCCGAAGCTGACCGTGATTCCGATCTCCAATTTTTCCTGTCGAATGGGATTCTGTTCGAACTGCTTTCGAATTCGCTCCGCCCAATTCCAAGCGGTTTTTTCATTACAACCGGGCAGCAACACGCAGAATTCCTCGCCGCCGTACCGGCAAATCAGGTCCGAAGCTCTGGAAAAACCTTTCAAAATCGTCGCCATCTCGCGGAGGACCACGTCGCCGGTCAAATGTCCGTGAATGTCGTTGATCCGTTTGAAGAAGTCGCAGTCGAACATCACGACGGACAACGGGAACTTGTTCCTGATCGACCGCTCCCAAATCACCTGGGCGAGTTCGAAGAACGTTACGCGGTTCAAGAGCTGCGTGAGCGCATCGTATTTCGCGGCAAATTCGAGATCCATCTCAAGCTTGCGGGTCCGAAGAGCGGCCTTGAGCCGGGCCTTGATCTCGATTCGGAGGTCGGTGAGGCTCTCCGCCGACTTTTCGACGAAATCGTCGGCACCCGCCTCCAGTCCCTCAATGAAAAACGCTTTGCCGGTTTGGGCCGTCAACAACAGGATATAGGTGTAATGCGGCAACACCTTCCGTTGATGGAGCTGCCGAATCCGTCGGCAAAGCTCCAATCCATCCAATCCGGGCATCATCCAGTCGGTGATCAGCACGTCGGGACAATCCTGAAGGATCATCTGCAACGACTGGTTGCCGTCGGACGCCGTCCGGACCCGGTGCCCGCCTTGCTCCAGAAGATGCGTGAGCAGCCGAAGAATTGCCGGATCGTCATCAACGACGAGCACGTTGGCCGATTGAATCAAATTTTCTTCCGCTTTCAAACGACACCTCACGACAATGACGGGAAACACGGGGTTAGACTCCCCCACTTTGGGACAGTATACTGTACCCGATCGGAAATTGCAATCGCTCCCCCGAAGCTTAAACGTGACGGCGGATCGGACGGTTCTTTTTCTTGACAAACGCAGTGGAGACCGCTATCATCTCATTCATCCCGATTGAAACAATGTTTGCTTTTTGCCGCCAAACAAGTTACAACCGCCAATTTTACGCTCATTGAAGAGAAGGAGTTTCCATGCAGATCGGTTTTCACACGGACGCGTTTTCTTCCGCTTTCTTCAATTTCGAGAAATGTCTCGGTTGGGCGCAGAAGAACGACGTTCATTTCATTGAGTGCGGATTCGTTAACGGCGTCAGCTGGATCCACGGACTCGGGTATTTTCCCCATCTTTCCGTGGTCGACGACCCGCTCGACGTTCGTCGTTTACAGGACAAATACGACTGTCATCTTTCTCAGATCGATGCGGCGTTTCCGCTCTCCGAAAAGACCGGACCGGTTTACGGCGTTCCGTATATCCTTGATACTCTCAGATACGCCAAGCTCTGCGGTTGTCCTCGCGTCACGACGACCGACGGCCTGCACAAGCCCGAGGGGCTCGAAGACGCCGAGGCCATGGAACTCATGAAATGCAGCTATCAACTGGTCGTCGACAAGGCGGAACTCTACGAAATCGACCTGACGATCGAGATTCACGGATATTTCACGACGAAAATCGACCGCCTTGAAGAAATGCTGGATTTCGTCGACTCTCCACGACTTCGACTCAATCTCGATACGGGCAATTCCTTTATCGGCGGCGGCAATCCGATCGATTTTGCCAACCGTTTCGCCAAGCGAACCTCGCATGTCCACGTCAAAGACGTCTCGAAGGAACTCGCCGACGCCATGCGGGGAAACGCGACGGGAATCGCGCTGAGTCATGCGGCGATTGGCGACGGCGTCAACGCCGAAAATATCCGGGAAACGCTGAAAATTCTGCATCACGCCGGATTCAGCGGACCGCTCAGCATGGAAGTCGAAGGCCAAGGCGGACCGCTCATTGAAAAGTCGCTCCGATGGCTGCGGCAAACGCTGTCCGAACTCGGGATTCCTGAAGAAAAACAGTTATACTGCGAAACGGCATTCGACTGACATTTTGAGAAAAGGTTTTGCCGTTTCGCTTTTTTTCGTAAAGTCAAATACCGCCGAACGATGAGCCGACCAACGGAAGGCGGCGTCGATGAAGCCGAAGGCAGCCGCCTTACCG
>JAVBQW010000154.1:0-21439 GCA_031548665.1 Thermoguttaceae bacterium | reverse complement strand
GCGGCACCAACTACGGTTGAAGCTCAAAAAAGAACGTGACGAAAAGGCAGCCGAATATCAAAGCTATTACTGGCGGTTTTACGAAGAAACGATGCGTCTCTTGCGGGAACTGCCAGAACGCTCCTATAAGCATTCACATTCGGTAACATTGCTTTACTTGCCAAGTTTCGAGGATCGCGTCCATTGTCGCATTGAATGGAACGACGATTCCGTCATTCGTACAACGAAAACGTGGAAGTTCGAAACGGATTCCGTATACTTCATGGAAATGCCGCAAGGGCCGAACGATCCGAGATTACCGCAAGATTATTGGCGGGATATTGAGCCGACTATTGAGATCGAATGCGAAGAAATGGCTCGGGATTCCATCGGCGAACTGATCCGACTCGTTTCCATCATGAAACTGCCTATCCAGGCTCCGATATCGGAAAAAGTGCCGGACCATTTACATGAAATGGCGGCATTATTGAAGGTTCCTGTTCGACAACTTGCGGTTCACAGTCAATGCATCGATGGTGAAAGTTTTGAATTGACCTTTGCGCAAGGTGAAGCAATTTCGGTCTGGAAATGGCACAACGAACCGCCGGAATCGTGGAAAGAACTCGAACAAATCGTCGCGGTCATGAAGAAACTGGGCAAATCTGATAATCAATCCTGAAACGAACATGGGTTTTCCTTATCATTTTCTCAAGCCCGAATACCGCCATTCTTGGCCGGAAGTACTCCGAAGGGAATTGGATGGACATGCGACGGTCGAAGTGATCGACGATCTGCCGACCGATGTCGAACGGTTCGCCCCTTGGGATTTTCAAGATGTCTATGTCGTCGGTAATCATGGATACTTCATGCTTGGGACGGAACATTATGATGAACGGACCGGTGTTTGGGTGTTCATGTATCCTTTTTCAACGAGTGTTGAAAGAGACGGTCGGGATATGGTCAATCTGGAGGAACGGATTCATCGAGTGTTTGACTCCATGAGCCTCGCCTTCACACCGGAAGCCGTCGAACGTTACGAAAAGAGTCGCTGGACAAAATTTTATCGGCTGTTCGGCTGGGAGCATGTCGGCTCACTGGATTTTGCCCATCGTCGTAAGAAAGAAATCATTGAGGGGGATTACGATTCAGAGCCGACCCGGAACATATTCGATTTATCTCCTTCGGTTCGCTGCAAACCGGAATATCAAAAAACATGGCCGGAGATTTTCCGACAACGACTTGAAGGACTGGCGACCGTGCAACTCATGACCGCCCCGCCGCGAACGATTACGTCACCGAATGGAAAATACAGTATCGAAACGCCTACGATTGTCAGGATCGACGGCGAAGATACACGTTATGAACTGTATGGACATTCCTCTGACGGCGTTTACCGAATCAAGCGTTTTCCCCTCTCTGTCGAGTCGATACGCAATCATCCTGCAAGCCGTGCGGCATTTCTGGTTTTTCGGGAAGTCACGGAAATTGAATTGTCGATATTCGACACGGATAAAGAGACGGAAATTAAAAAGCATTCGATACCAAAAAATTTTTACGGCAAAACTCGGAATCTTTGGATGTTGACTTTGTTTTTCGGATACCTCGACTTAGTTTGGTGTATCATGGGAGTATCGATTCTATGCGGTTTCATGAAACCGCTCAATACGTATGAAGGAAATCCGATATATGCGGGAGCTTTTTTGACCGTGTTCGGCCTTCTTTTTCTGCCGTTGATCATTCACACGATATATCACTTGTTCATGCGTCAATGGCCGATCATTCGCCTTTACAAAGAAGGGATTCAAATTCTCGACCTTGCACCGGCAGCGGGTAATGATTGGTCGCAAATTTTCACATTGAAAACATTTCACAGGCGAACGGAACGCCTGCGTTGGGACGAAATCGACTCGATATTATGCGGTGAAGGATCGCTTGGAATCATCGCGATTCCCTCCGCTCCCGAAGCCGGTGGCGATACGCCAATGCAAGTGTTTTCCTACGATTCGAATTCGTTTGCCATTCCCGTGGGAAAAGTCGGCGATACCATTCAATATTTTCGCTATCACGCCGAAGCTCGTCAAACGCTTCCGAGTTGGTAAAACAATTTACATCGCACACAAGTTCAGACAATGGAAGATAATCGATATGATCCCGCATTGAGAAAGGTAACGGCAAACAAGTGTCTTTGCTGCAATCGAGGCCGCGTCTATCCGTGGCGAATCAAGATCACCGATGAATTCGTCTGGGTGTGTGACGAATGCGATTGTCTTTGGAAGATCAATCAGGAATTTACCGAGGAAAATGTTGTCGGATGTTCGGAACACTATTTTCGGAACGCCTATCCTGACGGAATTACGGGACTGGACTGGAATAGAAAAGTCGAAGCACTTCCTTATGAGGAGATCGCCGAAAACGTGGATCAGGACGAGAGGTTTCCCATTGAAGCGACAAATATTCGTTTTTACAATTCCAATCGATTTTTCATTTTCGAGTGCTCCATTCCCCAAAAGGCATTTGAGCAATGGCTTCAAGGGCAGCGTCTTGAAGCCACCAAGCCAATCGAAGTCAAGCCAATTGAGCAAAACTGTCGGATTCCCCGTTATCTGTTTTATCGCTTTTTGTCAAATTCTCTGAAAACGAACACGGAAGAACAACTGCCGGATCAGGCATTTCACTCGACCAACTGTGGTCTCGAATCTCAAGTGAGATATCGGCTCTATTTCAAACACATCGTTTACGATATGCAGGAACGGTTGTATCATTATGAGATTTCCGGGTTGGCTTCAAAGGACGCCCTGACGGAAGATGCTTTGAAACGACATGCCTTGTTCTATCCAGATGATAAAATGTTCGGCAAACAAACATCTTGATTGATAAGGTGACAGTCATCGTCAAGTCATAAAAAGTGGTAAAAAATATGAGTGACAGACATCTTCAAGAATTGGCCGGTGAGCAAATTCGAAGTTGGAGTAAACCATTAACGGTCAATTGACACACACGCTCGAAACGTAATTTACTTTGTTCAATAACATGAATGATTTGCTGTCATGTGTCTTGTTGTTTTTTCTAATTTGTATCACTGGATGCAAAGGGGCACCTCCGTCGATTACATTAAGTGATGATGAAAAGAAACTTGTGCGACAATTAGATTATGATGAGGATATCACTCTCCATTTCAAAAAAGAATTCGGAGCGATAAAAGTCGAATTGCGAACTTTTCGACAACTTAACGAAGACTTTCGAGAGGACGATAAAATGCCGCCGGTCGGACTTTACGCCAATTTCCGTCGTCAGAATGATTGGGAAAGCGTGGTGCAAAAAGCAAAATCAACGTTCCAATCAAAGGGGTATAACGTATTTGTCATGGATACCTTATGCGGTGCTGACTTACCTATTGGCATCATCAAGGGGAACGATGACCTGGATATCGTTCGAATCAGACAAACGACTGGCGCAAATATTAATGTTTACAATGAAGATATCATCAAACGACTGGCCGACTGGAATTCAAAATATGGAATCCATGTCCTCGGTGCCGGCGTTGACTGGGTTCAGATTTCATTTGATGAACTACCGAAGAACATGGATCAATTTTCAAAAGAGGTCTATCAGTTTTGTCCTGATTCCGTAGAGCAAGGCACGGAAACCGTTGCGGCTCTCAAAAGGGAAATTATCAAATGTAAGGCGATTTTTCTTTGGTGGGATTGAAACAAAATTGAACGGAACTGTCAACCTATCTATGGGTTCAAATGGATGCTCATTACCTTACAAGCAGTAATCCAATGCACGAACCGGCGTTTGAGACGATGGAACCGATGTCCAGGCATGGGACAAACAGTAACCAGAGACTTCCTGCGCATTAGGCAGGAAGTCGTCGGTTCAAGAGCAGGAGGTCATGGGTTCAGCACGAAATGTACGTTTAATCAAAAAGGCCGTAAAAAAAGACAGGCAAACATTTTATCGCACCACCCTGCATCGCCATGCACGATGTTGCATGACCTTGCCCTTCCACACAGGTTTGTGTACTTTATTAGAACCGGCGCAAGAACCGGAGAAAAGAAAAAGACGTAAGTCTTTGACAAAACGTATTTTAGCGACGGTCGCCCGTCGAGTTTGGGAGCAGGAAGTCGCAGGTTCAAATCCTGTCGCCCCGATTTTATAAGTCTTTATTGCTAAGGGATTTAGGCCCATCCGTCGGACGGTCTGACGTGTAGCGAAAACGCCGCTATAGTGTGTAGTACACACTAAAAAACGCTTTTTGCTCACGAAAGGAGCCGTTACCATGCCAAGACAAAACATCCCATCTTACCGCCTCCACAAGCCCACCGGACAAGCAATTGTCGTTCTTCAGGGCAAAATGTTCTATCTGGGGCAGTACAAAAGCAAGGAAAGTCGGGCAAAATACAACGCATTAATTGCCGAGTTCCTCGCTAATGATTCCAAGTTGCCGCCGATCCGCTCCCGAAACGAGATAACTTGCGAGGAACTCGCCGTCAAGTTCCTGGAATGGGCCGAAGGGTACTATCTCGACGAAAAGGGGAAGCCGACATCTTCATTCGACATCTGCAATCTGTCGATGGGGCCGCTTGTCCGTCACTACGGCGGGAACGGCGTCAGCGATTTCGGGCCGCTCTCCTTGGTCTTTCTCCGCGATAAATGGATTGAGGCCGGAACGAAGCGGGAGACGATCAATAAGTTTTGCTCCACGGTCAAGCAGGCGTTCAAGTGGGGCGTCGCCCATGAATTGGTTCCCGCCGACGTACTCCACGCTCTCCAAGCGGTGGACAATCTGAAAGCGGGTCGGACCAAGGCGGGCGAATATGAAAAGGTCGAAACGGTTCCCGATGAGATCGTCGACGCGACGCTCCCCTTCATGCAGCCCGTCGTCCGGGATATGGTCCAGATTCAGCGGCTCGCCGGAATGCGGCCGCAAGACGTCCGGAACATGCGAGGTTGCGACATCGACCGACGCGGCGACGTTTGGGTTTACAAGCCGTTCACGCACAAGAACAAGCATCGGAAGCAGGAACGAGCCATTGCAATCGGTCCCCGGGCGCAGGCGATCATCACGCCGTACCTGATCGAAAAAATCGACGAACCGGAGGCGTGTCTTTTTTCTCCGAAGGACACGCAGCGGCTCCAAAAGGTCGAGAAGCGACGCAAACGGAAGAGTTTGAACAAAAAGGGTCGCGTTCAGCCGTCGCAAGTCAGCCGGGCGATTCCGAATCCGTCTCGACCGCCGAGGGATCAGTACGACAAAAACAGCTACAATCGGGCGATCTATCGAGCCAGCATCAAGGCCGGAATCGAGCCATGGAGTCCGAACCAGTTGCGGCACAGCGCCGGAACCGAGGTCCGTGACAAGTACGGTCTGGAATACGCTCAAGCGGTCTTGGGCCATTCCAACGCCAAGACGACCGAGATTTACGCCGAAATCAATTTCGAGAAGGCCGCAAAGGTCATGAGGGAAATCGGATAAATGAACAGCAAGCGACTCAAACAACCGGAAGGGTATGTCGTTTCGATATACCCTTTCCCGCCGGTTCACTTGGGAGTCTTCGGGAGCCGTTTCGAGTCGGCGTGAATCTCACGCATGAATTCTTTCCGACGACGCTCCCAGAGCCGCTCCGCGAACTGCGTCAGGTTTTCTTCGCTCTTGCGGGGTTGGGCAGGTTGTTGGGGCTTGGGGCGTGGTTTTGTAATCGTGGACATCGTTATTTCTTTCGTGGTTTGGGGTCTTTCATATCGGAAACGACGTTGATCAGGATCCGGGAATCCTCCGTGTAGATGATCGTCTCTTGAATCACCCGAACGATCTTTCGTTTCCGGAACGCTTCACGGGCTTTCTCGAAGTCGTCGGTTTCCTCTTCCTTATCGTTTTTGTCAATGATCGTATACCAGATTCTTTCCATCGTATCGCCCCTTCCGCTCGAATCTCGAAATTCGCTCCCCCGTTGGCCCATCGGCAATTCCGAGCGGCGGCTTGAGCGTTTTCGGATTTTTTTCGGAAATAAGTGCTGTGATATATTGACCAAATAAAAGTGCGGGCTTATATTGGTTTTTGTTGTGAGCATCAACCCATTCACCCCGGAGAACAGCATGAGTCCGAAGCGTGGGCAACCGCCCAAAGCTCCCGATGAGAAACGAGAGCGGATTACGCTTTACATTTCCCCATCGGAAAAAGAAGAAGTCGAAGAAGCCCGATTGAAGGAAGCACCGGACCGGCGAACCGGAGCATACATTCGGGACGCGGCAATCGAGCATTGCCGTCAGATCAACGCCAAGAAATGAAAAGAACGGTGAGCAATCCCGCAAAGAACTCTCACCGTTCAAGCATCTCGCCCCGTAGGGCTGACGTTCTCATTGTACACGTCGGCGACGACAACGCAAGTCTTACGGGCTTTACCAAAAACTTTCCGCCGACGTAGAGGTTTACCATGCCCAAAACCAAGACTTGCATTTCGTATCGACGCCGGAAAGCGGCGTCGCCCCGTTCGTTCGGCTCGCTCGCTTACCTGAAGTGGAACGGTCAAAAATCGGCGGCCGTCGCCCCCAAAGCTCCTCGCCAACGAAAAGGAGGTGAGGCATGAAAAATCATTCCGACGAAGCCCCTGTCAAATATACCACGACGCCGATTCCGGAGCCGAACAACGATCCACTCGCCCTGGAACTGGTTGGAGTCGACTTGCAACGGTACCTCGAAATCAGTCGGTTACGGAAAATGATCGACCCGACCGGTCGGAACTCCGCCGCTTGGAACGCAATGGTCGAGTCGCTGAAAGAATCGGCGCCCGCCTTCGACGGCGACGAAATCACGCCCGACGGCCTCGAAGCCTACGCCCGGCAAGTGTTGGGCGCACCGGAGCGAACCGACCGTTGGTTGACCCGCGATCAATGGGAGATCGTCATCCTTTTCTGTCACGAACGGCTTTCCGTGCGAGAAGCCGCTTGTCGTTGCCTGTTATCCGAAGAAGGCATCCAACGTCGCTGGAAGCGGACACGCCGTCGGATCAAGCATTTTTCGCAAATCGCCTCGATTGTCGACGTCGACGGTCGAGAACTGTTTCTCGGCGTTTGAACCATCCACAGCCCCGGTGAGCTTCGGTTTGCCGGGGCGTTTGTATAAAGGAACGAAATCATGCTGGAATACGAACAGCTCTTTCATCAACGTCATTTGCAAAAAAGAAAAACAAATCTTGGATTTCATAAACACGTGTTTCATCTTTGGTGAGCCGACAAAACCCTTTTGCTAACAACATATAATGACCGCGAAACTTTATGTCGCGATTTTGAAAACTCATTATCGTTTGACAATATCAAGCAAGGCGATCAGATATTGAATTTCCAGTTCATCGGATTTATCGTGCCTGATGATTTTGATTATAGGATTCCCCCTGAAGAAATGCAGTTTACTTACTTGGAAACCGTTATCGCTTGTCAGTCTGCGGTAAAGTTTCTTGCTGGCGATATCGATATGAGTAGTTGCCGCTCTCCCGTGTTTTGGTATAGCGATGATATCATGTACAGCGAGGGCGAAGAATTTGTCTATATTCTAGGTCATTTCACCGAGTTCGTATGTGACATATTCGAATTGTTTCGAAATTCGAAAAAAGCGATAACGCTGTCGCGAATGAGCTATTGAATGATGTTCGAGAGACTATAATCCAAAGACTTGATCACCTGATCGACCACCGGATTTGTTCAATGCCGCTTATCATGGATGAATGTATGGAGGCGTTGCGGATTGAGTTGGCTTCAACATCCGATGAGGAATTCCAAGAGCAAGTTGAAGCGGTACAAAAGAGTATCCGGTCGCGTCAACATAGGGCAATATCATCTGGACGGCAAAAGGTTGACTTGACGAAATGGCTGACGGAGCAAATCGGAAAAGACAGCACGTTGACGGGAGCGCCAGCAAAAAAATGTTGGTCGATATGAACCCCAACAAGCGCGCTAAAATTCTTGGCGGCAAAGACAAAGCAATCCCTGACGCTCAAAATCTTGGAACACGAATCAGCCGAATAAAGAAAAAACTGGAGGGCAAAAACGGCTGATTTCAAAAACGGCTTCAACACAATGTTCAACACAATAGCGGCTTTCGGGCCGCTATTTTTATTTCTTGCAAAAAAAGTCGAATTTTCTTCGTGTTGTAATTTACGGTAGCTGCCCCGAAATTCATTCAACACAATGTTCAACACAATATCAACACAATTCATTTTGGGTTTGACAGAAGTTGATTTTGCCCATAAGAATAGAGGCGTTGTCAAAACCGCAACCGTAATATCCCCACTTTCCAAGGAGTCGAATGCCATGTCTACCGTGAAAGAATATATCGAGCTTGCCGACGAAACGCTCGTTTCGTTGGCCGAGGCTTGCAGGCGTTTTCCCGTTCCGATCAGCCGTCCGACGATTGAGCGGCTCTGGCGTCGCGGCCAACGCGGCGTTTTGCTGCGGACGATCTTCCTTTGTGGTCGCCGATTTACGACGCTTGAAGAAATCAGGCGTTTTTGTACGACGATCCAACACACCGGCGACGCCCCCTCCGCCGTGACGGTTTCCGCCATGCCGAAACGGGAGCTTGAAAGCGGTCGCAAGAAGTTCAATCTCCCGGAACCCGGTCGAAACGGCGTCGCCGCGACCGGATGAAAGAATTTCATTGCGAAACAATTTACGAACCATCATCCTCGTGAAGTCCATGCACCACACCAACGAACAACGGGAGTTTCCCGACATCGGCGACTTGCCGTTCGGTCCGGAAATGGAACGTCGCCGCATCGAATTGGAAAATTCCGCCAAGGATCGACGAACGCTCATTGAAAAAATTCGAGCGGAGATTTTCCGTTACGAACAGGCCGTCCGACGAAGGGAGGACCGATGAACGGCGTTTTTTACGATCACGCCCCGAAACTCGCCGAAATGGGATATCTCGTGTTTCCGTTACGCGGCAAGTCGGAACATCTTTTGCCGAACGGATGCAACGGAGCGTCGAAAGACTTGGCAACGGTCGAACGATGGGCCGCCCAATATCCGGGCGCGAACATCGGGATCAAATGCGAAAATATTCTCGTTCTCGACCTTGACGTCAAAGACGGGAAAGATGGCGTCGACGATCTGCTCGATATCGTTCGGAAACTCAGTTCGCTTCCGGACGGCCCGGAGTCCATGACGGGGAGCGGCGGGGCTCATTTGATTTTCAAGCGTCCCGCCGTCGACGTCATCGGTTCGACCGGCGTCAAGTGGAGCGGTCGCAAAACGGGAATCGACATCCGTATCGGCAACCAATATATCGTTGCGCCTCCGTCGATTCATCCGAACGGTCATTCCTATCAATGGGCGAAATCGATTGTTCGCGTCGACGAACTCCCCGAAATTCCGCAAGCATGGATCGATGGTTTTTTGCCGATCCGTGGCAAGCGGACACGTCGAAACGAATTTCAACCAAGCTCGTTTTTTTCTGACAATCGGATCGTCGAGCGGGCGATAAAGTATCTCGACGCCATGCCGCCCGCGATTCAAGGACAAGGCGGCTCGGACGTTCTTTTCAGTGCCGTCGGGGCGTTGATCTGGGGCTTTAGTCTCGATCCTGTTACGGTTAAAGAGTTGATCGTCAACCGATTCAACCCGCGTTGCGAACCGGTTTGGAGCGAACGCGAAATCGACCACAAGATTCAGGACTCTTTGAACAACCCGATGAGCAAACCCAAAGGTTTTCTACTTGGCGACGATTCGCCGAAAGTGTCTTGGAATGAATTCCACGAACGACAAGGGAAGCCGAACGAAACGGAAGACGAAATAATAATGGACGAAAAACCACAAAATTTCAGTTCCGTTCCTCATTCGACCGTTGCCGAAGGATGGATGAACGGTTTGATGGACGGTATTCCACCGACTCGTTATTTGGTCGGCAACGAAGACGATAATATGAATTTTCTGGCGTTCGAACCGGAAGCCATTACGACGATCGGAGCGCCGCCCGGAACCGGAAAGTCGGCTCTTGCCGATCAACTTGTTTTCGAGGCTGTTTATCGTAACGTCGGAATCAACGCCCTCATCGTGAACGTCGAACAATCGCCTCGCGTTCTCTTGAATCGGGAACTGGCGAGAGTTGCCGACCTTCCCTATGACTTGATTCGTTACAAAAAATTGAACGAAATCCATTGTCGGGACCGACTCGACGCCGGGTTCGAAATAATCACCGGATTGGGCAATCGCCTCAATTGGATGCAATACCCGATGACGATTGAACGGATCGTCGAGGAGTCGCGACGACTTGACGCTTCCATCGTCTTGGTCGACTACATCCAGAAAATCACCACGAAGGCCGCGATTTCGTCGGATCACGAACGAATTGAGTCGGTCATGTCGCAGCTGATCGAATTGAAAAACGAAGGCCGCTCAATTCTCGTTGTTTCCGCTTTGGCACGTCAGACGACGAAAAACGGTTCTTATACCAGCAGCGACATCGGATCGTTTCGCGGTTCCAGCGACTTGGAGTTTTCGTCGACGAATGCTTTCATCTTGAAAAAGGCGGACGGAAAGAATGGTTTCAATCGTTTCCTCCAATGTCTCAAAATGAAGGAAGACGAACCGGTAAGCCTGAAAATGAATTTCCGTGGTTCTCGAATGAGTTTCGAAGTCGTCGGAGCCGTCGGAGAGGAAGCGGAAGCGATGCGGCCCAATGTTGCGATGACGGACTCTGGATTCGAACCTTGGACGGCAGGCGATGAAGAGGAAGCAGTAAACGATGAAGCGGAGTTCACCGTATGAGCGGCAAAAAAAATCCTGAATTTGGACGTTTTGAGACGCTGAACCACTGGCGGGAAAATTTAGCCGCTCTTGAGGTTTCATCGTCCGCTCGACTCGTTTGGTACGTTCTTTGGTCCCATGCCAACCGGGGCGGGAATCCGTGGGCTGAAGAAAAAGAACAACCGCCCCGACTGCGTTCTGCTGGACGATCCGCAAACCGATCTTTCCGCACGGAGCCACGCCCAAACCAAGGCACGGCTCAACATCATCAATCGCGGTATCAAGGGGCTTGCCGGACCGGGAAAGAAGCTGGCGATCCTTGCCGCCGTAACGACAATTCAACAGGACGACATCGCGTCGGTGCTGCTCGACCGCAAGCGTTCTCCTTCTTGGCACGGCGAACGTTTCCGACTGCTCGAAAAGTTTCCGGACAACATGGAGCTTTGGGGCCGATACGCTGAAATTCGTCGCGACGCTCTCACGGAGGCGAATTCCGATGAGGAAGCCGCTGCGGTCGCCGCCGACTTCTACATGGCCCATCGGGAAAATCTCGACGCCGGAGCCGTCGCTTCGTGGCCGGAACGGTTCGAACCAGGGGAGCGTTCCGCGATTCAAAGCTGCATGAACCTGTACTTCGACGACAGGGGAGCGTTCGCGGCGGAGTACCAGAACGAGCCGATTGTCGAAACGGAAACGACGTACAACATCACGGAGGAAACAGTTCTTCGAAAAGTCGTTTCGACGTCACGTCGGTTCGTCGTTCCGTTGGAATGCCAGCAACTCACGGCGGCGATCGACGTTCACAAGGGCTGTTTGTTCTACATGATCGGCGGCTGGACGGATAAATTTTCGGGACATATTCTCGACTACGGAACGTTTCCGGATCAGAAAACGACGCTCCCCTTTTCCGTCGACGATTGCCGCCACACGCTGGAGGAAAGCTATCCGTCGCAAGGGCTCGAAGGCGCGATCTATTCGGGACTTGGCGATCTTTCGGAAAGGCTCCTCGGACAAACCTACACGCGGACGGACGGCGTTGAATTGTCGATCAAGCAGGTTTTGATCGACGCCCGCTGGGGGGAGCAAACGCCGACCGTTACGAAATTTTGCCGGGAGTCGAAATACGCTTCGGTCATTCTCCCATCGTTCGGGCAATACTACGGACCCGTCGATTCGTTTTTCAGCAGCAAGGCGAAAGGTTCCGAGCGCCGGGGAATCCGCTGGAAGATTCCGGACGTCAAGGCCGGTGAATCGCGGCATGTTATTTACGATACGAATTTTTGGAAATCGTTCATGGCGGCCCGACTGTTCGCGGGGATCGGCGATAAAACGACGTTGACCGTATTCGACGGCCAACACGATATTCTTTCCGATCACTTTACGGCGGAATACTGTACGCCGATCACGTCGCGAGGACGTCAAGCGGACATCTGGAAACTGCGTCCCGATTGAATTCGAAACGGTTCCCGCCGATGAAATTCTGCACATTTTTATTCCCGATCTTCCGGGCCAACACCGGGGATTGCCGCTCCTGCAATCGTCTCTCCCGACGCTTGCCGCTCTGCGACGCTATTCAATGGCCGTCATCGAAGCCGCCGAGACCGCCGCCTGCCACGCGCTGATGATCCAGACGCAACATCTTCCGGACGGTACAGGACACCGCTTTGAACGGGGCGCAAGTGACGGCAGCCGTCGACATCGTGATGAAGGTCGCGACCGGAGAATTGCCGCCGGAATCCGCGATACGGATGTTGATCGACTTTTTCCAATTATCGGAAGGCGATGCGCAGGGCATGGTCAAACCGGCAATCAAGAGGAGAACGGACAATCAAGTGGAGAACGGACTATGTCTAAAACGACGTCGATAATCAAACCGGATACATTCGAAATTCAGGCGGGGAGTCTCGGCCGTATTCCGTCCGTCAGCATGAACCCGGCGTACAGCGGCGGATTGTTGCTCTTGCCGGGATTCAAGTTTCCGGTCGTCATCGACCTTGAACCGCTTGCTGGCGTCGACCACGAGCAAAATATCCCGATCCTTCGGAATCATCATCCCGACCGCGAAATCGGCCATACGGAAAAAATTCGCTTCGACGGACACACGGTCGAGATTGAGGGAAAATTATCGTTCGACAATGAAGACGTCTGTGAAATCGTTCGAACGAACAAGGCCGGTAAGCGTTGGCAAGTCTCGGTCGGATCGGGAGCCGTTCCCGAATCGATGCAGCAATTCGTCCCGGAAAGTGAAACAGTAACAATAAACGGGCAGGATTTCACCGACCCGCTCATTATAGTACGAACGCCGATTCGTGAAGTGTCTTTCGTTCCCGCCGGGGCCGATCTTCATAATTCGGTTACGATTCAAGCCTCTTTACTGAAAGGAAGCGATATCATGAATTTCGAACAATGGTTGAAAGACAAGGGATTCGACCCCGACACGCTCGACGAAACGAACAAGGCCGCGCTGGAAAAAGTTTTCGAAGCTGAAATCAATCCGCAGGCAAACACGGAGCCGTCGAAAAAGGAAGACGTCCCGATTCAAGCCGGTGGGGTTTCCGTTACGTCCGGGCAATCGTCCCGACGCGATCCGTCGAGTTTGGGAACCGCGTCGGTCGGCACGGTGAACCGCGTCGGTTCGGCTTCGGTCATTGAAGCGTCGCTGTTGATGAGCGGCGGCGTCAGCGATCGGGATGTTGAAAAACTCGGTTACGATCAGCGGACCATTGATCAGGCCGTTTCCCGCGAACATCGGGGCATGGGACTACAAGCGTTGTTTCACGCCAGTATTCAGGCGGCGGGAATGTACTATCCCGGCGGTCGGGCCGACAACGGTTTGATCGAAACCGCGTTTGAGGCGTCGAACCAACTTCGGAGCCGTCGCATTCAGGCCGGGAGTCTCTCGACTTTTTCGAGCGTTAATCTTCCCGGCATCTTGGGCAACGTCGCGAACAAGAGCTTGCTCAATGCGTATCGGCGGCTTGAGTCCGTGGCGATGCAAATTTCGTACATTGCGACGACCGGCGACTTCAAGGAAATGGCCCATTATCAATTCGAGATGGACGGAACGCTTGCCGTCGTCGACGACGGGGCGGACATTCCGCACGTTTCGTTGAAGGAAACGGAGTACAAAAATAAGTTGCAGACACGCGGAGCGTTGGTGGCGTTGACGCGACAAATGATCATCAACGACGATCTTGAAGCTTTTCTTCGCATCCCGCAGGAATTCGGACGAAAAGCCGGGCAGACGCTTGAATATGTTACGTTTACGAAGTTGCTCGAAAATCTTGCGACGATATTTACGACGGCTCGAAAGAACCGGCTCGCGTCGCATCTGGACATCGGCGGCTTGAACGCGGCGTCGAAGGTCTTCGGCGAGCAGAAAGACCGGAGCGGCGGTTTTACGCTCGTTCAACCGGCGTTTGTTTTGACAGCTCCGGCTCTGGCAGCGGCGGCGAAAACGTTATTCACGTCGACGACGGTGAACGAAACGACGGCGGCGGGCAAACCGAGTCCGGTCGACAATCCTTGGACGGGCGCGTTCAAGCCGCTTTCTTCTCCGTACATCAGCGGGGCGTTCTCGTTCGACGTCGACACGGAATCGGAGAGGAAAACCTATTCTGGAAACGATAAGGGTTGGCTCTTGCTTGCGGACCCGCTTGACGTGGCGTTGCTGGAGATTGCTTTTTTGAACGGCCAGCGGAATCCGATCATCGAGAGTGGTGAAATGGACTTCAACAAATTGGGCATGGCGTGGCGTTGTATTTTCGATTTCGGCGTCGGCTTGCTCGATCCGACCGCAGCGGTTTATTCTGAGGGAGCGACCTCGTAAACGAACATTGGCGTCGGGCGAGTGGTGCCTCTCGGCGTCGATTCTTGGACCGTTTCTTTGTGGGTTGGGGAACGAGTCCGTGGCCGTCGGTTTTTCCCGGCGGCCATTTTGTTTCTTGTCGTCACAGAAAACGCACAGGACACCGCCAGGCACCCGTTTAGGGGTTCGGTCGAGTCTTTTGTCGTTTCGGTCTTAAAGCGTCTTAAATCGCCGTTTTCGGGCTTTGTACGATAATGCCTTTTACTACACGAATTCTACACACTTCGTTTTGCGTGACACACGCAAACGCTGAAAATACCGGAGTCGCAATCGTGTAGTCTGACAAGGCTTGACAACATGCCCAAACGCCGCTAAAGTGTTATCATACGGTGTTTTCGCATATGCAATAATATTCGTGCAGATTCTTTTGGGGTCAGAAGGTCGCAGGTTCAAATCCTGTCGCCCCGATTTGTTTCCATTTTGAGTCCTTTGGCGATGACATCGAAGGGTTTTCGCCATGTAATTACAAGGTTTGTATCGTTCAAAGTCAGGTTCAAACAGAGGATTTCCAATATTCTCCGTTTGACGATGAAATCCGCTGTATCCCACTTCTCTATCAGGTTTTGCGAGAGTTCAAACGACTTTACGGCAATGTCGGCGTTTTCGTGTCGGTTCTGATCCAAATCTGCCAACTGAATCGAAAGATTGGCTTCTTGGTCACGAAGTTCTTGGTTTTTCTCCTCGAATTGGTCTTCCTCGATTTTTCCGCTCAATCGTAGGTCCAAAAGTCGGCTCTGTTTCTTCCGAATCTCGTTCTGGAGTCGAGTCAATTTGTCGATTTCATCCATGGCCAATTTTTGTTCCCCTTGCGATTTTGCCCGAATAACATCCACAAACCACTTTTTGATGGATTCGTCGTCAATCTGCATCCGATGAAAATGATCCAAAATCTGTCGGTCAATCTCCTTTTCCTGTAGTCGGGTTTTTGGGTGTCCTGAATTTGTATACCGAGAACAACGATAGTAGATGTGTTTGCGAATCTCACCAGATTTGAGCTTCTTTTTGATGTTTTCGCCTGTAATGATATGCTCACAATGTCCGCAGCGAATCAATTCCCCTGCATAGAGTAATTCGTGAGATTGGTAGTGCTTGTGTCCCAGAAGAGCTTGAACCCGATCCCAAGTTCCCTGATCGATCAGACGTTCATGCGTTCCTTCCCATAATCTCCCATTATATCTGATCCAGCCAAGATAACTTGGGTCTTTCAATATCGTTTCAATTTTGCTCCGTACAAACGTTGGTTGGTCGGGCAGATAAAAATATGATTCTTGGTACATGCGTTTCACGATGGAATCCAGCGTTTCGCAATGAAACGCATACAATTCAAAAATCCGACGTATATTGGTGGCGTGTTCATTATTTGTCCGAATTAATGATCGCCCGTTGATATGGTAATTCTCATAGCCGTAAGGAGGTTTTTGCGGAAACAGCCCTTGACGAACACGCCGTTCGTGTCCTTCCTTGACATCGATTGATTGTTGCTGAGTTTGATAAGTCGCCATATTCGCAAGGTTTCGAACCTGCATCCAACCTGCGGGCGTGTGGGGAAACTGTTGGGAAATGAATTCGACAAGCACTTTGTGCCGATGCTCCAGTTCTTCAAGTCGGCAAAGGTCCGCCGTGTTTCTGATCGCCCTGTCCACTTTATAAAATAGAATTGCATCAATCTTTGGGGCATTTCGGATTGTCCAATCAATCAAAGCGGTGAATTCCGTTCGTGCCGCTTGATTTGATGCGGTTTCGGCAACTTTTCGAAACTCGACGATTTCTCCGCTGTTTCGTTTCGCGTACTGAAATAGGGCATCTTCTTGAACATCAAGGGAAAATCCCTCATCCCGCTGTTCCCGTGAACTGACACGGGCAAAGGCGACAAACTGTTTTTATTCAATTCTTTATTCATCATAAAATCCTTTCTTTTTTCCATGGCCAACTTTTCTAACTCTTCTTGTTTCATTTGTCAACAAAAAAGACGACTAACGCCGACGATGATTTCGATCAATTCCGATTCCGACAACATCTTTTCGTAGTATTTCTGCCAAACCTTCCGTGTTTCGATCAAAAGTTCGTCCGTGATCCATTCAGGGCGGGCGGTTTTTTCACAACAAACTGTTTCCCATTGGTCTTTTTCCTTTTTTTCGTTCATTACGCAACTCCTTTATGCAAAAATTAAGTTGCGTTAAAGGAGTAAGGAAAATTTTTTTTCAGGCAAAAATCTTGAAAAACATCCAAAAATTTTGAATATTTTCCTCAAAGGGAATAAGTGTCGAGCCTTGTCTTTACCTAGACTAACAAGTTTATTGAAAATTCACCCAAATGAGAGTAGAATACGGTTTGAAAACAAACCATCTACATTGAGGGTAAGCCATGTTTGATCCGCAAAGACGAATTAAGAACATCAACGATCCCGTAATGGGATATAAGAGTATATTGAACAGAGATCGGACCTGGATTAACGATGGTCGACGAGCGGGGTTCGCATGTACCGCCTTTGAAGAATCAATCCCATGTATCATTTGTGGTCTTGATGGGATCGCGGAGCAACTTATCAGCTTTGCTCAAGAATTGCTGTCGGATTCATTCAAAACGGGTGAATTTGATCAAATTGATATCGAAACAAGTCCCTTTGCTTACCAAAAGTTTTATTTTTTGGGTATGTTTCGATGGTTTACGGAGAACCGACACGATGACACAGCGTTTTTGCTGCACGTAAAAACGGCATTACTGTCTCCGACTTACCATGCCAATAAAGAAACAATCGATATTATCGTGCCCGATTTGTGTAACTCGCGAGGATATGATGAGGTGTGCCACACTTTTGAAAATTACTACAAAACAAAATTGCCGGAGGATTTATATAAAATTTCAAATCCTAGCGGTATGAGTTATTGCATTGCTAAAAATAGACTGGGACAGTTGCCGAATTGGAATTTCAAGAAGGCAATGGGATATTTTCTCAAACGGAGGGTCGGCGAGTTACTTGGTGGAAGACATTTTTTTGAAGCGGCAACATGGATGAAAATGGGATTATGGGATTTCCAAGATAATCCACCATCACCACGGGATGTACTTCGTATGGCGTATGATTTCATGCCAAAGGTTCAACGACCTTTTTGATGAATTTCATTTCAGATATCGAAAGACCGTTCGGAGGCTCACCCCCATTGCCGTAGAGATTTCGTCGGGAGTGAGTCCCTTTTCCTTGAGGGTTTTGGCTCTGGCGGGTTTTCCTTTCGTCGTTCCCTTTTGCCGTCCCAGATAGGTTCCTTTGGCTTTGGCGGCGGCAATTCCCACAGTCTGTCTTTCCTTTCGTGTTTCGTTCTCCATTTCCGCCATTGCCAACAAAACTGCCGCAAGCATCTTGCCCAAACTACCGTTGAAGTCGATCATCTGGGAGGTTGCGACAACCCGCAATCCTCGGTCGCACCAATCGGTCAAAACATTGATTCCATCTTTAAGAGAACGGGAGAGCCGGTCCAACTTCCAGACGACCACCGTTTTGATACGACCGTCGAAAATGTCCCGTTGAAGTTTCTCGAAAGCGGAACGATCCAAACTCGTTCCGCTTGCTTTGTCGATATACCATTCGGCATCGGCAATTCCGTTGCCCAAAAGCCAACGCTCGATCTCCCGTTGTTGCGAATCCGTGTTTTGTCCAACGGTTGAAACTCTGACATAAACAGCGGTTTTGGGCATTTTAAGATTCTCCGCAAGCTGTTTTGATTATTAATTTTATGTAATATACCACCAGTCGGATTCGTGCCAATAGAACATACCCTATTTGACAGTAATATTTCCAGAAAATTGACCGTGTTTTACGGTCGGAATCATCGAAGAATCGAAGTCACTCTATTTGTCAGTCAGATTGACCTTGGGAGGGGGAGGAATTCGGAATTTTTCACGCGCCGGCGTCTTGGGCGTTTTTGTCTGTTTTTTGACTGGAGGAGGGGGATAGATTTTGCTCTTGCCGATTTCGGCGTTCTTGTCGGCAAGCCAAAGCCCCTCCACAAAATCCCTAAAGTGTCCCATAAATTTATTTAGTCTCCCTCAATAAAAAACGGTATCGGTCTTACCCAACAGGCGGGGGGATGGAACCGACTTTTGAGGTTTTTTGTTGAAATTATTGGGTTTTCAGTTTTGTAACAAAGGAAGGTCAATCCACCTTGGCCACAAATTACCTACCCCAAACCTACAATCGTCGGCAAGATTTCTCAAGGATTTTGGTTGTCAGCGGAATCCCATGAAAAGAGTTCCCCTGTTTTTTCAAAGTCTTCCATCCATTTTTGGGTTTCTGGATGATCCGTCGTCAAGGCAAAACTCCGCAAAGCTCTCTTTTCCGACATCTGGGGAAGAGAAAAGAGTAATTGCCGATAAACTTCGGTGCCAAAGCCAAGGGCCCTTGGATCGGCAAGGACAGCTCCGATTCTTTTTTCCCTCTCTTGTGTCCGCTTCCAAAGTGCTTCCATCGGGTGAACCCAAAAATCGCCGATTGTTCCATGTTTTCGTAATCCTGTGTTCGGTTCAAAAAGTACCCGTTTTTTGGCGTACCGATCAACAACGGACTTTCCCTTGCAGAAACCAGGGATTTTTGCTTTGACGATGTAACCGATCAAGTTCCATGGGTTCGAAATCGGCAAGTTTTTTTTGTGCCAACCGCCGACAACCGACCGAAGAGGAAACGATTCATCGACGATCCGTTCAAGTTCCTTTTTGGGAGTGTTGTTAACAATCAATAAATGGTAATGAACCTTGTTCGTTCGGGTCGGTTCCCTAATCCAAAACGCGACAATTCCCTTCCGTTTGAGTTTTAGCGATATTTTGGACCATAAAGAGGATATTTCCTTGGCAGTCATTTCACGCCAAAAATAGACTGTCAAGAACCATCGATAGGTGAAATTGGAGAGTTTCAGATTCGACCAAAGACAAGATCGCAATTTATTCGCCATATAAAAATAGGATTTTAGACAACTGGTCCAATCTTTGGGTAAAAACTTGGATTTTGTTTGAAAAAGAGGTGTTTTCTGGAATAAAACGGGCTTACTAAAACTATTATATTTCATAGTGTTTTTTGAATAGAGGCGTTCCGAAAGGGATTTTTCGGGCGCCTTTTTTTCTATGAATTTATGTAGGTGTTTTTTTGATTATTTTGAAAATGAATTTTTTATTCCTTTGTCGTTTTGTTCCCCTATATATATTTAGGATAGGGTGTTCCCCCAGAAAAAGAATTACAGGGAAAGAATAAGAGCTTGAATCGCTGGTTCCAAAGCCCAACCCCCCTGAAGAAAAAGTTCAACTGGCGTCCTGTCGCCCCGATTTTAACGCAACCTTTGCATTGGCAATGAGTTGCGGATTTAACCCTAAACGGCTTTTGAGGTTAGAACGCCCTCGGAAGCCGTTTTTTTGTCGAAAATCGGCCCAAAACCCGAAAAGTTCGCGCACCGAAGCGCACGTAGATGACATAGCTACAGAGAACGTAGCAGAGAACGGGAGTTTTGCCGAAAACGTCGCCGACCCGCCGAAAAGCCCTTGTTTTTCAAGGTTTGAGCGATTTCATTGAACCGACGGCCTTCTGCCCGTTTTCAGGAGTCCGAGCCTCGGTTTTTGCTCTCGGTTTCACCCCGGCAACCGACCGCCTCGCCGTTGCCCCCCACAAACCGTCCGTGACCGGTTCCGGTGTCCGATCCCGGTCAACCCCCAAGTCCGGGTGTCGACCGTCACACGACCGAATGTTGCCCTCTCACCGTCGGCGCAAACAAAAACCCCGCTCCGGCAAAACCGAAACGGGGTGCAGGGGAGACTTTCGGTCAATCTTGGTCCGGCAGCATCACAGTGATGACCGGTCTCGGATCGTCGCCGGGACCGATTATTGCCTTCAACCGAATGTCTTCCGGCTTGGTCGACTTCCCGTCCCTCGGAATCCGGGAGATGGTGAAAAAGACGGTATCCCCCTCGGTGGCTTTGGCCCGAACCCGAAGGACGTTCAACAAGTCCCAAAGTCGCCCGGCCTCGTCCTGCGGCGTCTGCCGTTCGCTGTCTTCCGACGACCAAGCGACCGCGTCGTTCCAGACCTCAATCAGGATTCCCACGGGAACGACGAACCCGACTTGCCGGGCAAGGTCGGCGGGAACCTCAATCAAGAAGCCGTCGTCGATGAGATTCTGCCTGGTGTATTGATGGATCATCTCTGCGTTTTCGAAAATTCCACTCATTGCTTTTATCCTTAAGTGGATGGTAACACTTGGGTTAAGAACACAACCCAACAATACTCCTGACGGTCGTGAAAGCAATGGGCGACGAAAATATCCGAGCGTTTCTCGGCGCAAGAGGCCGAATTGGGTAGAATTACTGAAACGGTTACCTTTCAACCCTTCGTTCACGTTCGGCGAGGGCGACCTTCTCGTTTTCCCGTAAACCAACGAAAAATAACCCGGGTGGCTGCCGGATAGGGTTTTGTCAGTGAGCGTAGCCGTGAGAACCAGCTTTGAGGTTTGTGTATTTCATCTCTATTGCATTTCTTTGCATACTGATCCATAATCAATCAAGGTTCAATTGGAGTATTATTGGGAAGTGTTGAGTTTGATTCATGCTAACATCACAAATTGCCCTTTGCGGGCTTCGAATGAAACCAACGGTGATTGTAAACGGGTAGTTAAGCCAATTGTGACAGGCAATTTGGCCCTGGAGTTTCAATGCCCATCGGCAAAAGTTGCTAGCCCGGAAATTTCACCCGGCCATTGGTACACAAAGAAGGTCGTCGTGATAAAATGTTGTTATCACACAAGTTGCAATGGAATTGCAACACATTTTATCGACGAACGACCGAACACAGTGTACCATGAAAAAAGCCGA
>JAVBQW010000207.1:0-10957 GCA_031548665.1 Thermoguttaceae bacterium | reverse complement strand
TTCGGCGACGATCCGGTTGTATTCCTTCTGGCACTGGGGGGTGCCGTACTCGCCGCAATAGTAGTCTTTGCCGTTGATCCGCACGACGCCGCGGCCGCTGGCCTGGTGGTGTTGCAGGGAGGGGAGCCGTTTCGCTTTTTTCCGATAGGTTCGCATGTCATTCTCCAGTGTTCAAGGTTGTATTGAAACGGAAACGCGAACGAAAAGAAAGAGGTCGGGGGAATTTTTTCCGTAATTACGGAAATTTTTGCCTCACAAGAAAAACAAAAACCCGTTCGCTTCCGTGTTGTAACACACTGGAAATCAACGGGTTATAACAAATGAGATTGATGGGGCTCGAACCCATGACCTACGGATTAAAAGACAATCGAGGCCCGTTTTCGCAAGTCTTTTCAAAATCAAGACTTGCGACGTAACTCCCGTTCGGATTTGGCCTTGGAGCCTAGCAAAACGTAACCTTTCGTGGTAAAACCTGCCTTTCTTGACGGCACTTTTTTCGGCACCCCGGCTCCTTTTTCGGCTCCCCAAGGGGATGGCATTGGGCCGCCTCCCGGAACGTGCTCTTTAGCGACGCTTTTGACGGTACCCATTTCCGGCACCTCGCCGATGACGTCACCGTTTTCGGCACCGGAAGGGCGGGGCATCTTCCGGCTCGCTACAGGGGAGGATTCATCCGGCACCAAGGTCTTTGATGATCCTATTGCTTTGTTACATTAAAAATTTGGGATAGAGCGATTCGAGTTTGATTCGGGCGTCTTCGGTGGTGAACTGCCAGTCGACGCCCTTTTGACGTGAGTTGCAATCCGTTGCCCACGCCATCACTTCATCCCGCAATTCTTCGATCGTGCCGAAGCGACGCCCCTTCACGCATTGAGCCGTCAACGCCGACAATTCGTTCTCCGCGATGTTCAACCAACTGCCGTGCTTCGGCGTCGGAATGATCTCCAAACGTCTCGCCAACGATCTCGCATGACTCGGTTCGAACGTCTCATAAAACGCCCCCAGCGAATGCGTGTTTAAATTGTCGCACACCAATCGAACCCTGTCGACGTCGGGATAATCTTCCTCCAATAAAATTCTCGCTTCCAACGCCCAGTCGATTTTCGTTTTCTTTTCACGGACACTCGTCCGACGCCAACAACCGAGCGGATCGGCGTACATGAAAACGTTCGCGACACCCGCCCGTTCGTATTCGTAATCCACCCGCCGGACATGGAATCGCGTCGCAGGAATCGGCTCTCGCGTCTCCCGAAAAAGTTGCACGGGCTGTTCGTCCATCGTGAGGACCGGCCTCTTCGGATCATACGGAAGTCCGTATGTTTCCAGCACGGATTCCATTCTCGCAACGAATTCCCCGCTCGATTTCGGCGGAATGACCCAGTATTGGACTTTTCGTTTCGTTATTTTGTTTTTTTAAGTGTTCTGCGAATCGTTTGATAGCTGACTTCCGGAGCGATCTCTAGTTCGACGACCTTTTCGGCGAGAAGTCGCAGCGTCCAACCGTTCCGTCCTTTCGGCGGATCGGACAGCCGCAGGGCGATGACTTTCGCTTCTTGTTCGCCGTCCAATTTCTTGACCGCCGAGGGAGTCGTTCGCTTTTTTCCATGCAGGGCGATTTCGAATCCCTCCGTTACTAATCGCTTTCGCAGGTTTTCGACACATTGCCTTGTACAAAAAAACGTGTCGGCGATCTGTTGATCTTTCCAATGGGGTCCGTCGGCGTCGGCTTTGAGCAAAATGTTAGCTCGATGGACTTTGGTGGACGTTCCTTTGAGTTTCTTGACGACGACGAGACAGGTTTCCCGCTCTTCGTCGTTCAATCGGACAATGTAAATCTTTTTCATGGCGAAACCTCCGTGTGTTGAAAACGTCAACATACCAGATTTCGACGATTTCTAATATCCCAATTTCTGGATGGCACATGGCACTAGCTTTCGGTTTGATTTCCTCCGGTTCGACTGCCAACGATTCGATAAGGGCTTCCGCGACGATTTGCTCGATTTCTGACCGGCTGTACGGAAGGCCGTCGGCGCGAACGGAATCGGGCCGTACTTGGCGAGTTCGCGGAATGGCTCGTAACCGCCCCGCCGCTTGATCGCCCCGGAAACGCCTTGCGGCAGGAGCAACCACCACGGAATGATGTTGCGATTCCAAGCGTTGACGATCACCTCGACATTCTGGTCGAGCAGATCACCTTCGACGATGTAAATGATGGGTGGCATGATTATTCTGTGTCTTGCTGATTATCGGTCTTGAAATGATGGATGCGTTCACTTTGGCTTGTAGAGATTTCTGTAAGCCGACATGCTCTCTGCCTCCAAAATAATCCAAAGCCGTATGGAAAAAAGATCATTCGGTCCATCGCCTATGCGTTCGCAGTTCCAGCATACATTATGATCAGGCATGTAATCATTGAGCAAGGATTTAAGTTTTGCAATACCGTGGACAAGCACGTACCAAATTGATAATTCGTCTTGATTCTTTTCCAATTCCGATAAAAAGTATGATTGTACATCGCTTCCCAAAGGTATCGCTGTTGCTTTTACGAGAATGTCCTTGTACTTTTGTTCAGCGTAGTCTCGTTTGAAGTATTGTTTCGACAATGCTTTTGCACTGATTTTTTTCAAAGATTCTTTGTCCGGAAAAACAAAACCAAACGGTTCGTAACTGAAGACGGCAAAAGTCAAATTTGAAATGGCTTCCGAATGCTCGTCAAAGCCACAATACCTTTTCAAGTCTTGCATGACGCATTCAAACAAATCCCGTTTCTTTCGGTCAGAAGATTCCATGAGTCAATTCTCTGTCTGTTGAGTTGGCGCATTGAGTAAGGCTTTCCGAAAAGTCTCGATGCACTCGAAATACTCCTCTTTTGGAAAAACGAGCGGCGGTATGTAGTCGAACCAGAGAACTTTTTCACCGAGCGTTTCCGGTTGAATGCCCCGATTCTCCAAATCATCCAGACCGATTCGTTCCCAACGAACCGTGTCGCCGACACATCGTATTTCGGCGACGACGACAAAACAGTAAAAATCCAAGTCGTCGGGACACATCAGTAGCGGCGCGATGACGGGAGTTTCTCCGACGGTATTGATACGCTCCCAAACGACCTGCTTGGCCTTAGCATTATCGGGAATTTCATCGTAAAATACATCCAACAGCGTTGGGATCGACCCTTCATAATCGAATTCCCAAGTCGACTTTGGAAACAAAAAACCTTTGATCCGCTGAAAGAAACCTCGGATCGCTGGTTGCTGATCCTTCAATCGGCTTTTATGGGCATGGAACGCCGCTGCGATCATTTTGTCCAACGATTTGCCGTTAATGATCATCGCCAAATGGGGATCGGGAATTCCCTTTGTGGTTGTCAATTCCGCTTTGATGGTATCCATAGCGTAAAGATCGTTCATTTGTTGTTCATGAATACCGTTCCTATTCATGAAATAGAATGAGACACCTTTTATCGTTGTCGTTCGAAGTCATTTCATTTTGCTGCATTTTCAAGTGTCATCCACTGAGGCATCATGTCCCATTGGAATTTCAATGGCCGAAAGATTTCCAAAAGATCGAGAAAGCGTTGCCGCGTTTTTCCGGCGAGCATCAATGTCGTTCCGCTGTCCGCTTCCCAGAGTTGGATGGCAAGATCATCCGAGTCACCGTAAAACGATGGAAGCCAACCGACCAAGTTTTCTTCTGTTGCCGCAAAATGTTTTCGAACGAATCGGACGACTTTCGGCTCAATTTGTCCAATCAAAACAAAGTCGGAAAAATGAAAGATGGCGGCTTGGTGATGTAACATTGTCCGAAGAAACAAGGAAGTCGTCGGCGATGCCTTGCACCAGAGATTACCGCCCGTTTGCCCGTAAACCGGCGGATCGTCTTGGTTGATGTCATCGATCCGGATGGACCAGATCACGACACATTGGTTTTCCGTAAAGAAAACGAGATGATCGCCCTCTATCGCAAGTCTGTCCGGCGAAATGAGGCTGTCCTGCGTGTGATTCATCTCGTGCCTGCCGAGTTCCAGATAGTATTTACGCAACACCGCAGGGAGTCTGTACCCCAATCGCTTTTCAGCGTTGGTCACGTCGATCTTTTTGTAACCGCTATTCTCGGTCTCGTTCAAGTCGAAATATCGTCTGATTTCTGCGAACATATATTCTCCCCCAAACGTCAACGCGTTTCCTCCACCGAATTCAACCGTTTTGTCCAGCGATCAATCAAGATAAGCGGAATGATGCCGAAGACGCCGAAGCTGCAATCAATGCACTGCCAGCCCCAAGGAATGCCGCGAATCGAACCGCAAATCAAGGCCAAGGGAATAATGCCGATGCAGCAGAGCATTCCCCAATGAACGATCCAGATATTTTTGATCGGATCGCGGAGCGGACCGATAAACGCCAAGGCGATCATGATGTGGGCAAACGCCAGCCAATCGGTTCCATAGGCGATGAAAGGATAGTGTTGCGCATTGGAATCGAGTCCCTCTTTCACATGCGCAAGCCAGCCGACGAGGCCGGGAACGTGATCGCCGACCACGGTTCCTTCGCAGAACCATTGAACGAGAATCGAAAGCTCCCACGTCAGCGGAAAGGCAGTGATCCCGCTGGCAAGCAGCGCCGCCATGTAAAGCAGGATCATCAAACGGATGCGATATATTAGTTGTTTTTGCACGGATCGTTTCTTCCAGGCTCAAAATGAAGTATCTCATGAAAGATAAAGCAACAAGGCTAAATCCCGGTCGGCGGTTTCACGGACGAACTTTTTCAGGTCAGGAAAAAAGCCGAAAAAATATTCCCACTCCTCCTCCCATCCAGGTGAATCGCTGTCTTTATAGTTGTTCCAAACGGACGGATAGGGTTCGGCTTCTTTCATCGTATCCGGTGAAAACTTGGTTCGTAACTCTTCTTCCGTTTGAGCGTCGAGGAATACGGCAATTTCTTTCACCTCTTGTGATGAATAGGCCCAGGGTGGCCCATAGCCGTAAAGATCAGAAAGATCGACGGCTCCTCGCCCGGCGAGCAAAAAATTGGATGGAAAACTTTTTTCCTCAGCACCGCTTCCCCAAGTTGCCCCGCAAAACAGGAAACAAAGAACGTCCCAACTTTTGTCCAGATCGCATTCCGGTTCATCAAAAAACGGGTCGTGTTCAGGAAAGGTATCGTCGGAATCGGCTTTTTCTGTTTTCTTACCAAACAATTTCCGAAAGAAGTCGCCGAACGAAAACGGTACACGTTCCGGCAGATCGAAACACAGACTGATCTCTTTCGGATCGGCCAGAATTCGTTCCCGTGAAGCATTCGTCAACCGTTTCAAAGATAAAGCCATGCCCATCGCTACTCTCCCCCTGTTTTTACTTGCAACCGCAACGTTTTCAGTTTACAATAAATCCGTTGTTGCGGCAATTCTCCCGTCTCCATTTCGCTCGTTTGGAAACACAGATGAACACGTTTTTTCCTGAAATCCGTCGAATATTCGACCTAGCGGACGACGAAATGCACGGTTATCCCGAGGAGTCGATTCTGGCTGTGGAGGAATCGCTTGGAACCCGACTTCCGACGGTGTTGCGGCAATTCTATCTGGAACTCGGCGCCCACCGCATGAACTTGCTACAGAATCGCCTGGTTTCCCTGCACGAATTGAATGAGCAAGAGGACGATGATTTGGTCGCATTTTACGTGGAAAATCAGGGCGTTGCCGTTTGGGCAGTCAAGCGAGATGATTGTTCCCAAGACGACCCGCCGGTTTATGTTCAGGTCGACGCTGACGATTGGGCATTGGAAACGGAAAGAGTATCACTTTTTCTTCAAACCATGCTCCATCATCAGGCATCGCTGGGCGGCTACTACGAGTACGGAGCAATGTCTACGGCCATCGACGAGAAATTAACGTCTTTTATCAAAATGAATTTTCCAGCGAGTGACGAGCATTTTCGAGTTTGGCTCGGCCTGTCGATTTACGCCAGTTCTCCCGATTATTCCGTCGAGCTTTGGACAGCGGAGGACTCGGTGCAAGTCGATCTTTCCATCGGAGCCAAAACAAAAGAACAGTTTCTGGCCTTGTACGATCCGCTTCGCCAATTCGATATCCGTTGGGATGCCCGCCCCGATTGGTTAACAGACTAAATCATGCCGCAAACGAACAAGGAATTTGTTGATGCTCTCGACATTCGACCGGAAGACGGCTTTCTCGCTGTCGCCGTTCGTCGGGCGGCGGCATGGCAGCTTGGCAAAGAGATCGTCGATCTTGAAACGGAAACCGTCGGAGAACCCGACTTCTATCTTCCTTGGGATGGAAAGCAGTTCGGTTTTCTTCTGGAAAAAGAACTCGACATCGTCATTCCGTTTCGTGAAGCGAGGTTCAGCGATTCGCTGATTTTAATCCAGCAGGAGTATTCGGACTGGTTTCGCGGCCCGGCGATCAAAATGCCGATGAAACAGTGGACGGAGATCGCCGTTCAAAAATTTTTCAGACCGGTCCGCGAAAAAATCTCTTGTCCGAGCGATTGGACATTCTTTGAGCCGGAAAAGAGTAACGAACTCCCCGGTCCCAGCGGTTGTGTATTGTGTGCATTATTTGCTCTTGGAACATTTTTGACGATCCTCTCCGTACTTTCCGGCTATTATGGTATCATCGTCGGACTGATGATGTTCACCCCTCTTGCGATTCTCTTCTGGGTACTGTTTTTCGGCAATATCTTACGTTCATTGAAGCGAAAATCGCCGATCACCCGGTTGCCTCACTGCCAGCTTCTCGGAACAATGACGTTTCATAGTGATACGCTTCGATTTGCCGATGAGGATCAACTTGAGGAAACGGCCCAAATACCGCCGGGAGATTATCGTTTCTTTTTGATTCGGATGGAAGATTTCACTCCATCGCTGGCGGTTTTGACAACCCTGTCCGATCCTCCTTCCCATTTCGATTTCGAGTCGGCTCCAGATACGCAACAATTCGAAATCGCCATCGACAGTGGCATGATCGGCATTATGGAACAGGACGAGCCTTCATCTTCCAACTGGATTCAAAACATACCGAGCTATGTGGTCCACCGGATTCAACAACGTGACGATAAGACTGTCTGCGGTATCAAACTGCTTCCAACTTATGGCGATGGGGGCTACAAAGTCATTGTCAACACGACACCAACGTCCTGCTTGATCATGGTCGAACTCCAAACGCCTCCTGAGGACTGAACGATGACGCACCATCCAACCATCACTCCGATCCATGATGAGGAGATCGAGCAATTACTCCGGCTTTTCGATCAACGGGGTGGTGTTTTGAAATACTTCGTATTCAAATGCCATCCGGATGCCGATGAAGTCGAACGTCATCGATTGGTCGCAACCGTATCACTTCGTGCCGCCGTCAAGCAGACAAATGAATTTTGGGACAAAGCATATCGTGAAGATCGCGACGCCAGGTTGAAAGCTAGACGGAACCTCGATAGCACTGATTTTGAAAAATGTTATTTATCCTCACCGGTCTGGAAAGTCGATGCTCCGGCGATTGAGCGAGACGTTCCCAAACGGCTTTCGCTTGAATCATTCCTCGGTTATGACACCCTTACATCTACGGAATCAAGCTATTCATTCTGTCCCCATGACATGTCTGAAACCGGCTATCAGTGGGCGTTTTTTCTTCCTCCGCATCATCTTTCCGGTTTTGCCGCCGATTTCCATGATAAACCGGAAGGTACGGTTTCGACATACTTTGCGGAAGCCGGAGAGGAAAATCAGAAAATTTACTCGGCGATAAACGCTAAACTCTTTGGCAACATGGAAAAACTGACCATTTATCGCTGGGGAACCGACTGTTCGGAGTATTTTGACGACGGCAAAGAATGGTGGGGTACCTTCTTTTGGACGGTCTATTCTCCGCAGTATGATTGGTACGTCGGCATTCTCGGTTCGACCACCGATTGACGCCTTTCCAAAAAAATTCTTTTTTTCCATGAACCTTTTCCCCGTCTTCGGCGACTCTCTTGGTGAAAGGGGAAAAGCATGACGACCGACGCGAATTCGAATGCCGTTTACGACGAACTGCTGGTGCTGCGCTGGCAGTGCGGCGAGGCGGCGGCGATGAGCGAATTGGTCGACCGTTGGCACGCCCGGCTGTTCCGGCATGTGCGGCGGCTCACCGATTCGATCGGCGACGCGGCGGAAGTCATGCAGGAGACCTGGCTGGCGATGATCCGAAGCGTGGCAAAGCTCGACGATCCGGCAAAGTTCCCGGCATGGGCTTATCGCATCGCTTCGAACAAGGCGGCCGATTTCGTGCGGAAAAAGTCGCGACGCCGAATTGTTTCGCTCGACGAACCGGAGCAAGTCGTTGCGAAAACTCCGACGCCGGAATCCGACGACTTGACCGTCCTGCTAGGCAAGTTGTCGGTGGAACATCGGGCCGTCGTTTCGCTCCGTTACGGCGAAGACATGCCGCTCGAGTCGATTGCCGAAACGCTCGGCGTCCCGCTCGGAACCGTCAAGTCGCGCCTCCATTACGCCCTCGAATTCCTGAAACGACAAAACATCGAAACATGAAAGGAAGGTGTGACATGGACATCGAAAACAAACTGAAAGAGACATTGCAGGAGAACGCCGACGAAAACGTGCCGGAAATTCCGATCCCGATGCGAGACGTGCTGATTTCCTCGTTCGAGGGCGAAATGAAAAAGTTCACGCTGATGGTCTGGACGCTGGCGTTGGTTTACGGCGGTTTGGCGGTGGCGTGCATTTACGGCTTTCTCGTAACGGACGACGTGAAGACGATGATCGGCCTGGCGGCGCTGGCTCACCTGTTCGTGCTGTTCATCAGTCTGGTAAAACTCTGGTACTGGATGCTCGCCAACCGTCACGGCACGAACCGCGAAATCAAACGCCTCGAAATGCGGATTATTGAATTGACGGAAAAACTGGAAAAAAGGTAACGCACGAAACAATCAATCAAAGAACCGGGGATGCAACGTATTCATGTAGTCCCCGGAAAGGAGGCGTTGCCATGCACGAAGAATTGATTCCAGTCATCGACAAGCTCGAACACGCAGTCGCCGAACGAGATGCTTTGGAAATTATCGCTGTTCTCTCGGTTCTCCATGAGACCTTCATTTATTCGGGCAATGAAGTCTACGACCGATTCGGAAAAGTCAAAACGAAAATGATCGCCGTTCTTTTCGAGACAGTCGACATCACGGAATTTTGCCAGTTGTTTCTCAACAGCAACAAGATCTATCCGTCCGATATTTGGGCCGCTCTGGAAACGATTGTGGATAAAGTGTCTTTCGATGCCCTTTGGACGGTGAAGGATTATTATGGTTTGCCGGGTTCTATCTGGACTCCAAAGCTCTATGCGCTCCTTTCAGACGAACCGAATGTTGAAATCAGCAAGGAGCTGATCGACGCCATAGAACGATTGGCGGTCCATGAATCTCAAGCAGGGACGAAGTTCAGCGAGCATGAAGCTCGAATGTCGACGTTTCGATACATTCGTTGGCTTCCCAGTGACGGAGGGCTTTCCGACGTGGTTCGGCTTCTTGGAAGCCGGCACGATCCGGTTTCTCTCGCCGCTTGTGAAAAATATCTGCGGAAACCACCTTGGGGGGCAGATCGTGGAGCGACCGTGTCTCTGCTTGATGGAATCTCGAAGGGAAAATCGGCCGAGCATCTTGCATTGCTTCGACATACTTTATCGTTTCATCAAGAGCCGTTGATGCTCCGCATGTGGATTTGGCGGGCATTGTTTTACATTGATCCTACAGAAGCGGTGCTTGGAGTCATGAAGGATTTTGACCGATACAAAAAATCGGATGATTTAATACTGTTGATCGAATTTTTGGGAAATCTCCTTCATAACTTACGCACTGAAAAGAAAGAATTCGATGAAGACCGCGTGATCGTCGCTGCGGAAAACGTGAATACGTCCCGTTGGTCGTTTGTTGCGAGCGGCTATTACGGAACCATGCTTCGTATATTGCTTCCAAAGTCGGATTATCGAAAGAAAAGTGGCCCCAGTGGTCGAGGATTTGTTGCCGTTTCCCGCATTTGGGATTGGATTCAAATTGATCACATGGGTTGTGCTGGACCGCTCTTGTGGATGTTCGGTATCACGTTTTTCTTTCTTTGGGGGCTTGATTTTCTTCTCGGGAGACCATCGGAGGGAACGATTTACATTCCTTCAGCACTTTTCGCAGCATGGATTTTTTGGGCGATAGTCAACATCCAAACACATTTTTCCGGACAGAAAACCATCGTGCAAAAGTTTTTCGCGGTTGTCATCTATTTCGGGACACTCATTTCCGCAATAGCGGCCTCAATTATCATCCGGCTGTAGGGCACTCATTCAAAGGATCGGTAGAGCGAAAAATCATCATCCCAACTGCGGAGTGATTGTCGTGCCGATTCGGAGCGACGATAATGCTGAATCGTTTCGCTGACTTGATCAGTCGCAAGGCCGAACGAATCCGGGCCGTATGACAGGATATACGTCGGGGGGACGACATCGTTTCCGAATGTTTCTCTCGTTTCCCGAATCGGTGAACCGACAATTCCGAGTGTTCCAGTGTTTTGCATGATATTTGTGATTTCTTCCCAACGCAAATGGATCGTTTTGACCCGGAATGTTTGGAGTGTAATCAAGTGCCAAATGGCAACCAGAATGACAATAAAGATACCGATTCCAATGACGTTCAAAACAGGATCAGTTGGAATCGGCGTCCCAATTTCCCGTATTTGCAGCCCCTCTTTGTATATCCTGATCATCGGCCATTGCCTGGCGAACAATTGAAAGGCGAACATGATCGCGACCGGCATCAGAAGTGATCCGATCACGGTCATGTGAATGCCGCCGAATGAGCCCGGCTGCCCGTCCGCCCGCTTCAGGATATCAAGCCAAAAAAGCGGTCCCAGGATGCAGCAGAGGCATGTGGCTTGACCGATAATGAGCGTACAGGCCCAAAGTATCC
>JAVBQW010000073.1:0-29269 GCA_031548665.1 Thermoguttaceae bacterium | reverse complement strand
TGTCTCCTGGGATTTACCTCAAAACAACAAAACCGCCCCGCGCCCGGCGGGCGGGGTGTGTGGGTTTAAGCGCGGCCCGGCGCGACCGCCGGGCGCGGCTCGTCGGCGTCGACGGCGAAAGAATTCTTACTTCAATTTTTTGACGCGAATATTCTTGACTTCGACCTTCATCGGCGGTCCGACGTGGGCCTGGATCGCGACGATTCCGCTTGCTTTGCGTTTTTCCTTGTCGTCGTCGGTGCAGACGCTCATCACGTGACCGTTGATCTTGTTCGTGAACGTAAAGTCCTTCGCCGTGATTTCGTAGGCGTTCCAGTCCTCGATTTTGATTTCCTTCTTGAGGGCTTCGTTTTCGGCGAAGCGACGAACTTCCTTCGGTTTGTGGTCGTCGCCGATCACCGTTTCCTGGCCGCGTTGGCAGAGAATGCCGCGAAAACCTTCGCCGTAGAGAATTCCGGAATAAGTGTGGCCGCCGTCGAAGTCGGCCTGGTAACCGGAAACGCTGAACGGTTTCGCCGGATCCGTATTCATCCAACTGCGGTACTGCATCCCGGAATTGCCCGGATTGGTGAGCTTGATGTCGAAGCGGAGCACGAAATCGTCGACTTCGCCGCCCTTCCAAACGATGAACTGGTTATACGTAAGTTTTGTCGGTCCTTCGGCGCCGGTTTGGCCGACGATCGCGCCGTTTTCGGCCTTCCAGATATCCGGACTTCCTTCCCAACCGGTCAGGTCCTGACCGTTGAAGATCGACACGAAGCCTTCGGCTTTTTCTTCGTCGGAAATCTGCGAAAACGCGACGGCCGGAAGGAAAAACAGGAGGAGCGTCAAACAGGAAAGCAGGGGCAGTGTTTTTTTCATGGAATACGATCTCCAAATCAGAGGGGGTGAATGGGCGTCAACGTGAATAGAAGCATTCTCTCAAACGAAGATATGACAGTCAAGATAGGGATCTTCGCTCCCGGATCGGGCGATCGAAAAGAATTGACGTTTGCGACGGAATACCGCCTTCAGCGGTTTAGGGCTTTCACTGAAAAACACCCCCAAGACGCGCTTCGCGGCTAAAACGCAAGCGGGTCGCCAAAGGGATACAAAACTTTCAGGCGGAAGTCTTACGCCGGAGTACCGGCTCCATTCCGGCTTTTATTTTTTTGTGGTATGATACTCTCCATTGGACAATCCGTTCACCGTAGGGAGAGAATCATGAATCGAGCGTTGATTATCGGCGCCGGCGGCGTCGGCCGCGTCACGGCGTTCAAAGCGGCCCAGCATCCGGAAGTTTTTCACGAACTGACTCTCGCCAGTCGAACGAAGCCGAAATGCGACGTGATCGCCGCCGACATCAAAACGGCGACCGGTCGCGACGTCCGTACCGAAGCGGTCGACGCCGACAAGGTTCCCGAACTCGTCGCCCTGATCCGTGACGTGAAACCGGAACTCGTCCTGAATCTCGCCTTGCCGTACCAGGATTTGACGATCATGGACGCTTGCCTCGAAACCGGCGTCCATTATCTCGATACGGCGAACTACGAACATCCGGACACCGCGAAGTTCTGCTACGGTCCGCAATGGGAGTATCAGGACCGCTTCGAAAAAGCCGGACTTCTCGCTCTTCTCGGCAGCGGTTTCGATCCCGGCATGACGAACGTTTACACGGCGTATGCCAGGAAGCATCATTTCGACCGCATGGAAACGGTCGATATCATCGACTGCAACGCCGGCGACCACGGCTATCCCTTTGCGACGAATTTTAACCCTGAAATAAATATCCGTGAGGTATCCGCCCGTGGAAAATTCTTCGAGAGCGGAAACTGGGTGGAGACCGCTCCGTTGTCCGTGAAGAAAACATTCGACTTCCCCGACGGCATTGGTCCGAAGGACATGTATCTGCTCTATCACGAAGAGATGGAGTCGCTGACGAAACACTATCCGGAAGTCAAGCGGATGCGATTTTGGATGACCTTCGGCCAATCTTACCTGACCCATCTGAAGGTTTTGGAAAACGTCGGCATGACGCGGATCGATCCGGTGATGTTCGAAGGCAGGGAGATCGTTCCGCTGCAATTTTTGAAGGCGTTGCTCCCCGATCCGGGCTCGCTGGGACCGCGAACGAAGGGCAAGACCTGTATCGGCTGCTGGATCAACGGGTATTTAGCCGGTACGCCGCGAACGTATTACGTCTACAACGTTTGCGTTCACGAAGAGTGCTTCACCGAGGTCGGTTCGCAGGCGATCAGTTACACGACGGGCGTTCCGGCGGCGTTGGGAGCCAAGATGATCCTGAGCGGTCAGTGGAGCGGCAAGGGCGTGTTCAACATGGAACAGTTCGATCCGGACCCGTTCATGCAGGAGATCGGCGCTTGGGGACTCCCGTGGGTCGAAACGTTCCCCACGACGAAGGAATTCTGATTCCATTCAGCGCTCCGCTTGCGTTTTAGCCGCGCAGCGCGTCTCAGCTCGTGACGACCAGCGCCATGAAACTCGTGGCGTTCAGCATGGCGTGAAGCAACACGCAACTCACGAGCCGTCGGGTTCGGTAGGCGAGAAATCCGAGTCCGACGGCGAAGAAAAAGAGCGGAATCGGATCCGTAACCGCCTCTGGAAAAAGTGTCTGCAACGACACGTTCAGGAAAAAGACCGGCGGAACGAACAGAAAAAAGGCGAGGACCGTCTTTCCGATGTCCGAGGACAGCCGATGAAAATGTAATCCGAGATCCTTCAAAGTCGCTCCACGTCCGAGCCGGAGAAGTCCTACCGCGAGCAGCGGAAACAGCGTGTTCGCGATTCCGACGCCGATGATTGACGGGAGCAGTGCGTCGAGATTCTGTTCCTGTCGTCCGCCGCCGTGCATGGCGGCGAAGAGCAGCGAGGTCGCCGTCACGGCAAAAACGCCGGGAATTCCGGCGATTTTCTTGACGAACGGGCGCTCCGTTCTTTCCAACCAACCTTGGAGGACGCTTCGAAAGAAGAATTCTTCGGCGAACGGAGCAGCCAAGACGGCTGTATAGAACGCAACGAGAAGGACCAACGGCGAACCGTCGCCCTGCTGAATGAGCTGTGTGAGCGGATGCTTGGCCGTCGGCGCATATTCTGTCGTGATCGGCGGCGTTTCTTGTTTCGCGAAAAACTGTCGCGTCACGGACACGGAGACTCCCGTCAGCAGGAAATAAAGAAAAAAGATGAGGAGAACGTCCCAGCCGTTCCATGGAACCCGCCGCCGTCGCTCCCAGGGAATGAGCCAACCGAAGAGGCTCTGCCGCCGAGTGTCGAGCATCGCGAGAACGAGAACGACAAAAAGCCCGAGAGATGCGAAACCAAGGAGAAATATGAAATTGAGAGACATTATCTGTGGAACCGCAATACCTTGTGAAACGATGAATTCGAGTGAGATTTATCGATAAAAGAATAGTGATTTTACCTCTTTTCAAACGGCGAAAAATTTGAGATAATGTTCATCTAATCGATAAGAAATTATTGAATAAGGACGAAACTCAAAATTCTTTCTTACACTCTACCCTTTCCACCTTTCACGTCAACATGAGTACAGCAGCCGCATCGATTGCCGAGGGCGTCAAAAAGATTTTGATCGGATATCAAGGAGCCGGACGCGACGCGTTGATTCCGATATTGCAGGAGATACAAGAAAAGCAAGGTTTTTTGTCCCGTGAAGCCGTCGTGACGGTCGGCAAGGCGTTGAATTTGCCGGCGAGCAAGATTTACGGCGTTGCGACATTCTATAATCAGTTTCGTTTCACGCCGCAGGGTCGGTATCACATTCAGGTCTGCCGTGGCACGGCGTGTCACGTGAAGGGCTCGCTGGCGGTCTTGGACGCGCTGAAGCGTGAGTTGAAGGTCGAAGCGGGCGAAACGACACGGGACGGCGTGTTCAGTTTGGAAGTGGTCGCGTGCATTGGAGCGTGCGGTTTGGCGCCGGTGATCAACATCGACGGCAACTTCCACGCGAACATGACCTCGCAGGGCGTCGCCGGCGTCGTAAACCAATATAAAAAGCAAGCTGCCGGAAAGTAAACGCAAGCGCAAGAGCCGGGGGTGTAGCGAAGCGCAAGAGCCGGGGGTGTAGCGAAGCGCAAGAGCCGGGGGTGTAGCGAAGCGTAGCCCCCGGATGCTTGATCTTTTCAAACAACGCGACGCGCCGGAAAAACCGACATGTCAACCATCGAATACAAGACACACATTTCGTCGGACGGCACGCTGACGCCGATCTCCGACTGGCCCGGCGGCGAAGCCGACGCGGTCCTCGTCGTCCGACAGCCGGAACAGACACGAGAAAACGAACCGATCGACGACGATTGGCGTCCCGATCCGTCGGCGGTACGGGAGCTTCTCGAATGGCGTAAACCGCTCATCGAAGAACGCCGCGCCGACAAAAAATCCATGGAGGATTTCATCACCTTTTTTACGAATGGGCCGGTATCCGATGTTTCCGATGAGGAAATCGAAAAGGCGAAAGACGATTACCTCATGGAGAAATACGGATGAACCGCGTGTTGATTGATGTCAACATCATTCTCGACGTCGTGCTGAATCGAGCGGAACATGTCGTTTCGTCGGTGTCGGTTCTACGGCGACTGCGAGAGAACAAGATCGAAGTTTTTGTGGCGTCGATCACCGTGACGACGTTGTATTACGTGACGAGAAAACTCAAGGACCGTCATTGGGCGGAAGAGGCCGTCGGCCAAACACTTGATCAGTTTGAGATCATTCCGGTGGGACGCCAAACGCTTCGAGCGGCGTGGGAGTTGCATCGAAACGACTTCGAGGACGCCGTGCAGGCGATGGCGGCCAAGGAAGCACAAATCGACATTGTTGTAACACTGGACAAAAGAGGATTCCGCGATTCCGGTTTGCGGGTCTACTCCCCGGAAGAGTTTTTGAAGACATTGAAATAACGAAACACCCATTTAGCCGGTACTCCGCGACTTGGATCCATGCAACCGATACTACATTTTTCGTTGATGATATTGTTGTTCGTCGGCTGTTCGAATTCCGCGTCGAAACCGGCGTTGACTTTTTCAACGGAATCGGTGGAAGGAGCATTCAACGTTGACGGCACCAACTATGGATATAATGGAGGTTATGCCAAAGAAGAAACGGCAGGAAAAATCCTTTGTTCGGTCGTAATTGTGTATCCGAAAGAAGAAGAAACCTATGGCTATAGCTTGTTGGACATTTCCGAGATGGACGGAATTTACCGGGCGAGTGTCGTGGAGAGGATGATCGACAAGCCAATAATCCATTTATCGACCAATCGTGTCTATTTCCATAAAGACGGTAAATCAACAATGGCCAAAACGAACGAGGAACTGAAAATCGATTTGTCCGATCCATCGTTTTTCACGTCGCAAAAATTGGAACCGATCCTCGAAAAATTCGTCCGCGAGAACGTGAAAACGAAAGAATAAATCATGACGACTTTTCGTTTTCAAACGCATGTCTCAAAGAACGGTGAGATAACGCTTCCGCCGATTCCCAAATTCCTTCACGGAAAAGAAGTCAACGTAACGATCGAACGAATCGACAAGAATCAACCTGCCGAAGAAATTACCCGTAAGACCAACAACGAACTGCTAGAGCCGGGGGTGTAGGCGTACTCGCCGTAGCCCCCGGATGCTCGACCTTTTCAGACGACGCAACCCATCCGGGGGCTACGCTTCGCTACACCCCCGGCTCTTGAATCAAACATAGAACAACCCTGTCATTCCAACCCTTTAATTTCACACACCATGCAAGCTCAACAGCTCGATAAGAATTTTTTACAATGGGCGATTTCCGGAGGCGATCAGCCGGAAGCGAAATGCAATTGTGGCTGTGACGGAAATTCCGTCGCGGCCTGGAAGGCCAAAATGGCGTCGCTTCGTCGCGAGAACGTTTCGAAACCGACCATCTATATCGGTACGGGAACCTGCGGACTCGGTGCCGGTGCCGCGTTCACTCTCGCCGCGATCAAGAAGTATTTGTCCGAAAAGAACATCGACGCCGAAATCGTCGAAGTCGGTTGTATCGGTCTCTGCGTCGTCGAACCGTTGATCGACGTCCAGCTTCCTGGTCGCACTCGGCTCATGTTCCAGACCGTGACACAGGAAAAGGTCGCATCCATTCTCGACGGCATTCTCGCCGGCGACCCGCCAAAAGACCTGCTGCTTGGACAATTCCGTACGAAAGACGCGCAAGCCTGGGACGGCGTCAAGTTCCAGGACGAGCATCCGTTCTTCGGTCCGCAGACGCGTTGGGTACTCAAAAATTGCGGCGTCATCGATCCGACGAAGCTCGAAGAATACCTCGCCTGGGGCGGTTATCAAGGGTTGCGAAAAATCCTCGGCGCCGACGGCGCCCAACCGGTCGATCCGGTCGAAATCTGCAAGACGGTCGAACAGAGCGGCCTGCGTGGTCGCGGCGGCGGCTTCCCCACCGGCATGAAATGGAAGTTCGCCCGCAACAACACCGACGCGCAACGGTATCTCGTCTGCAACGCCGACGAAGGCGATCCCGGCGCGTTCATGGACCGGGCCGTCATCGAAGGCGACCCGCACCGGCTCCTCGAAGGCATGGCGATCGCCGCCTACGGTATCGGAGCGAACAAGGCGTACATCTATATTCGTGCCGAATATCCGCTCGCCATCCAGCGGCTCGAACAGGCGATCGCCGACGCCGAGGCGAACAACCTGCTCGGCGGCCGAATTCTCGGAACGGATTTTAATCTCAAGATGATCATCAAGAAAGGCGCCGGCGCTTTCGTCTGCGGCGAAGAAACCGCATTGATTCACAGCATCGAGGGCAAGCGAGGCATGCCGCGTCCACGTCCGCCGTTCCCCGCTGTTTCGGGATTGTTCGGGCATCCGACGATCATCAACAACGTCGAGACGCTGGCGAACGTCGCGGAAATCATCAAGAACGGCACCGACTGGTTTTCTTCCATTGGAACCGCAGGAAGCAAGGGCACGAAAGTGTTCGCGCTCTCGGGAAAAGTTTCCCGTACGGGATTGGTCGAAGTCGCCATGGGCACGCCGCTCCGCGAAGTGATCTTCTCGATCGGCGGCGGCATTGCGGGGGGCAAGGCGTACAAAGCGGTGCAGATCGGCGGTCCGTCCGGCGGTTGCATTCCGGAGTCGCATCTCGACATCCAAATCGATTACGAGTCGCTCAAAACGGTCGGCGCGATGATGGGCTCCGGCGGCCTCGTCGTGATGGACGAAGACAATTGCATGGTCGATGTTGCCAAGTTCTTCATGGACTTTATTCAACGTGAAAGTTGTGGAAAATGTATTCCGTGCCGTGAAGGAACCCGTCGGATGCTGGAAACGCTGCATCGGATCACGCGCGGTCGGCGTCACGAAACCGCCAAGCAATCGTTGGAACGGTTCCAGAGCGTGGTGTATCTCGAAAAATTGGCGGAGATTATTCGTGACACGAGTCTTTGCGGTCTCGGCCAGACGGCTCCGAATCCGGTGTTGTCGACGCTCCGTTGGTTCCGTCACGAATACGAGTCGCACGTTTACGACCGTTGCTGTCCGTCGAAGGCGTGTGCGGACTTGATTACGTACCATATTTCGGAACGTTGTACCGGCTGCACATTGTGTTCGAAAAAGTGTCCGGCGTCAGCGATCGTGGGAACGGTCAAGAACCTGCACCATATCGTAACGGACAAGTGCATCGGCTGTGGCGCCTGCGCCGACGCCTGCCGCTTCGGCGCCGTCGAGAAAGTGTAGTCCGAGCCGGACGGGTGGTCCGAGGTACGAGCCGTACTGGCACTTCCGCTCGTCGGGAAAACCCGCTCCCGTTGGTCGCTGGCGCGTTTTGGTAAAACCGCGACATCACGGACCAATCGCTTGCGTTTTAGACGCTTCAGCGCGCTGTCGCGGCTAAAACGCAAGCGGAAAACAAATCAAGAAATTTTATGACGATATTTCAATTTCATTTTCCGGCGAGTGACGAACCGATGGTCTCGATTCCATTGCCGGAAGAACTGCGCGGTAAACCGTTCAAAATTGTTCTCGAAGACGAAACGACGAAAACGAAACCGCCTACGCAGGATAAAAACAAGGAAACTGAACAAAACACAAAAAAAGGCGTTTTGGGATTGCGAGGCATCCTGAAAGGCCGCACGACGGAGGAATTGGAGGAAGCCCGATACGAATATCTTGTTGAAAAATACGTCCATGATTAATAAGGTGCTGATCGATTCGGATGTCATTCTCGATTTGTTCCTTGATCGAGAACCTTTTTCGGACCAATCCGAGCAAATTTTTGAAAGGCTCGCCGAAAAGCGTTTTCAAGGATTTGTTACGTCGGCGGCCATGTTGAATATTTATTATATTACACGAAAAATGCTCGGTCGCGATGCGGCACTGCGTTGCGTTCGCCAACTGCTCGAAACCGACGAACTTGACGTTTTGCCCGTCGACAAACACCACATTCAAACGGGAGCCGACGCCGACATGAGGGACTTCGAAGACGCCGTGCAAGCGGCAGTAGCAAACTCAAACGGAATCGACATGATCGTAACCCGAAACTTACGAGACTTTCGACAGTCGCCGATTCCCGCCGTAAAGCCGGATGAATTGATGAGACGTCTGGAAATGCAATGAACGTGGTAACCGAATACCGCGAAGGAGAATAGAATGGAACCGGGAGCTTACCGTTACATTATTATCGCCATGTGTTTCATCGTGATTTTCGGGCCAACGCTTTTCACGAAAAGACGCCGATGATGCTGAAATGTATTGCATTGTCCAATGCTTGCGGATAAAAACCGCGACTATTGAAAAATCATGCCGGAAATTTCGTGGTTTTATGGAATACGGATCAAAATGAACCATCGGGATTTCGGGAGACACAACCTGCCTCACGTTCATGTCGAATACCAGGACTTCGAGGCCGTTTATTCGATCCCCGAAGGACGACTGCTGGCGGGAGAACTTCCCCGGCGACAAAAGAACATGGTCGAAGAATGGATCGACCAATATCAGGACGAGTTGGTGAAAGACTGGCAACTGGCCGTCGCCAACGAAAAATTATTTCGAATCAATCCCTTGTTTTGACGGAGAAAATAATGAGCGTATTACGACAAAACGTCATCCAATCGGTTGATTTTGATGACGAAATCGTCGATTCCAACGCCGCGACGAGTCCCAAGATCGTTCGTGTTCGTCCCAACGACGATCATTCGTTGACGATCACGTTCAAGACCGGCGAGGTCAAACAATTCGACGTGACTCCCTATTTGGGTTCCAGTGAATTTTTCGGCGAATTGTCGGACATCGAATATTTTCGAAAAGCCTTTCCCGACGGTTCCGCCGTCGAATGGCCGCACGGCCAGAGTTTTTGTTCCGATACGCTTTACCCGTTCGGAATTCCCGTCGATGATTGACGCTTCCCTCCGGGGGCTACGGCGAGTACGCCTCCACCCCTGGCTCTTGATGAATCATAAAATTACGAAACAACATTACGACAACCCAACCAACCCTTTAACCCTATACACACCCTATGGTCAAGATCGATGTCAACGGGCGGCCCGTCGAAGCCGAAGCGGGGGAAATGCTCCTCACCGCGATCCGTCGTGCCGGAATCAACGTGCCGACGCTCTGTTTTTACGAAGGTCTCCCGCCGAGCGGCGCCTGCCGTATCTGCGTCGTCGAAGTCGAAGGACAACGCTCCCTCGTGCCGAGCTGCGCGTTTCCCGTCTTCGACGGCATGAAAGTCAAAACCCATTCGCCGCGTGCCGTCGACGCCCGGCGAATGATCGTCGAACTCCTCCTCGCCGACCATCCCGAGGACTGCTTCTACTGCGAGCGCAACGGAAATTGCCAACTCCAGGCTCTTTCCGAAGAACTCGGCATCCGGCGTCGTCGGTTTAACGGACAAAAAGACACCTATCCGCTCGACATGTCCGGCGAGTCGATCGTCCGCGATCCCGACAAGTGCATCAAGTGCGGCAAGTGCGTCCGCGTCTGCGAAGAAGTCCAAGGCGTCGCCTGCATTGACTTCATCCATCGTGGTTCGAAGGCGACCGTCGGCACCGCGTTCGACGAAGGACTCAACGTTTCCAGTTGCGTCAATTGCGGTCAATGCGTGACGATTTGTCCGACCGGCGCGCTGATCGGCAAATCACACATCAAACGGGTCAAGGACGCACTCGACGATCCCGAGATGCACGTCGTCATCCAACACGCCCCTTCGGTCTCGATTTCCATCGGCGACGAATTCGGCATCCCGGTCGGCGTCGACTCCATCGGCGTGATGACCGCCGCGCTGCGACGTCTCGGATTCGACCGCGTTTTCGATACGAGTTTCAGCGCCGACCTCACGATCATGGAGGAAGCGACCGAACTCGTCAACCGCGTCAAGACCGGCGGCGTGCTGCCGATGTTCACGAGCTGTTCGCCCGGCTGGATCAAGTTCGTCGAAACGTTCTATCCGCAGAACATCCCGAACCTGTCGAGCTGCAAGAGTCCGCAGGCGATGCTCGGCGCTGTCATCAAGACGTACTACGCCGAAAAGAACGGTCTCGACCCGAAAAAGATTTTCAGCGTTTCCGTCATGCCGTGCACCGCGAAGAAATTCGAGGCGAGCCGCCCCGAAATGGGACGTAACGGTTATCACGACGTCGACGCCGTCCTCACGACCCGGGAATTGGCGCAACTGATTCGTCGCTTCGGTCTCGATTTGCCGAACCTGCCTCCGGAAGTCGCGGACTCGCCGTTCGGCGAACGGAGTTCGGCGGGCAAAATCTTCGGTGCCAGCGGCGGCGTCATGGAAGCGGCGGTCCGTAGCGCTTATTTCTTCCTGACCGGCACTGAACTCGGCGAGTTGAAAGTCGAAGCGGTTCGCGGTCTCGACGGCATCAAGGAAGCGCACGTCGACATCAACGGTTTGAACGTCGGCGTCGCGGTCGTCAACGGTCTCGGCAACGCCCGGAAATTGTTGGACGAAATCAACGGCGGTCGCAAGGACATCCATTTCGTTGAAGTGATGACCTGTCCCGGCGGCTGCGTCGGCGGCGGCGGTCAGCCGTACGGCACCAACCGTGATCGGGTCAAGACCCGAATCGCGTCGCTGTACCAGATCGACGACATCGACAAACTGCGGGTTTCGCACAAAAACGAGGAGATCATTCAGATCTACAAAGAATATTTCGGCGAGCCCAACAGTCATAAATCGCACGAATTGCTCCACACGTTCTACCATGAACGCGAAGCGCTTACCTAGTGGATAGTTAATAGTGAATAGTGAATAGTGGAGGACGCAAGCGTAACACACAACATCGCATACGTGCCCTTCATTGTTCACAATTTACCACCCTTCACCGTTAACTATTCTTTCTTCACTATTCACTATTAGTTATTCACTATTCACTAAATCATGGCTTACAATATTCTTTTGGTCGACGACGACCCGGATTTTCGTTTGAAGGCGAAGGAAATGCTCCAGCACTTCGGGTTTTCCGTCACGGAATGCGAAGGCGAACAACAAGCGTACGAAACGGCCCGCCGCCGCTCGTTCGACCTGGCGGTCGTCGACCTGATGATGGAAAACAGCGACAGCGGCTTCACGCTTTCGCACCATTTCAAGAAGGATTACCCCAAGATGCCGATCGTGCTGCTCAGCAACGCGACGAGCGAAATGGATATCGCGTTCTCCCGTGAGTCCGCTTCGGAACGAAGTTGGATCAAAGCGGACGCGCTGATCGACAAGCCGCTGCGTTTCGAACAACTGCTGTACGAAACGCAACGGCTGCTCGGCGTCCTCGCGCCGCACGCCCACTAAAACGTCGCGCAAGAGCCGGGGGTGTAGCCGGTACTCCGGCGCAGCCCCCGGATGGTTGAATTTTTCGAAAACGCAACGCATCCGGGGGCTACGGCGAGTACGCCTACACCCCCGACTCTTGCGCCGATTTTATGAAAATCCTGCCGTATTTGAAATTGATGCGCATCTCGGCGCTGCCGACGTGCTGGTCGAACGTCCTCACCGCGTTCTGGCTCGGCGGCGGAGCGGACCAATACGGCCTGCTCGGATTTTTGATTTTCGTTTCGAGTTTATTCTATCTCGGCGGAATGACGCTCAACGATTATTGGGACGCCGAACTCGATGCCGTCGAACGTCCGGAGCGACCGATTCCCAAAGGGGAAATTTCCAAAACAACGGCTGGAACAATCGCTGTAACGTTCCTGTTTGGCGCCATGGGTATCATTGCATGGTGGGTTCATGTCAATGCGCCGGGGCTGTGTCCGCGAAGACAGGTCGGTTCCGCGGCAATGTTGCTTTTGATGTGTATCCTTTTTTATGACGGCGCTGCAAAACGGATCCCGATAGTCGGCCCGATTACCATGGGGCTTTGTCGGTTTTTCAATATTCTCATGGTTTTGTTTGCCGTCGATTCCGTATGGGGAGCTTACGCCGTGTCGGTGTTCGTCTACATCACGGCGGTCACGATCCTGTCGGGGTACGAGGCGAAGTCGCTTTTTGTCCGGAAACTGGTCGGCATCGGACTTTCTTCCATTATCCTCATCGACGCCGTTTGGTGTCTTGTCTTCGTCGGCGTCGTTCCGGCGCTCGTCGTGCTGACGCTGTATCCCGTTGCGATGGGATTGCGACGGATCGTTTCCATGACGTGAGCGTGTTTGCGGTTCAGCGCGTCGCGGCTAAATCACGTCGTGTAGTCGGAGTTGAGACGTACGTATTCGGTCGTCAAGTCGGTGGTCCAAAATCGTATGGACGCCGTGCCTTCGCCGAAGCTCAGCAGAAAATGAGTGTCGCGGTTGTTTCGAATCGAATCGGCGACGACCTGTTTGTCAAAGGAAAGCGGCGTGCCGTCGCGGAATAATTCGAAACCGTTGAGCTTCAACGAAACCTTTTTCGGATCGTACGGAATACCGGCGGTTCCCGACGCGGAAACGATGCGGCCCCAATTTGGATCGGCTCCAAAAATCGCCGTCTTGACGAGCGCGTCCTCCGCGACTTTTCGAGCAATCGTCTTGGCCGATTCACGGTCCTTGCAACCCTCGACATCGATCGTGATCAGATGAGAAACGCCCTCGCCGTCGGCCGGAATTTTCATCGCCAATTCAATACACAGTTTCCGCAAGGCTTCGGCGAATTTCTTCAGGTCGTCGCCGGAGAGCGGCGTCGCGACCGCCGCTCCATTGGAAAGCAACAGCAGCGTGTCCGACGTGCTCGTATGTCCTTCCACGCTGACGCAGTTGAACGACTCCTCGGCGGCGTTGCGGAGCAGGCGTTGAGCGGTCTCGGAACCGAGTTTCGCGTCGGTCATCACGCAAGCGAGCATCGTCGCGAGCTTCGGGGCGATCATCGCGGCGCCCTTGCACATTCCGGCAATCGTGATGGTTTCGCCGCTGGAAATCTCCAAGGTCGTCGACACGTATTTTTCCACGGTATCGGTCGTCATGATGCCATGCGCGGCGTCGAGGAATCCGGCTTCCGACGCTTCGAGCCGTTGCGCGGCGGCGGCGATTCCATTGCGAATCTTTTCCATCGGGAGCATCGTACCGATCACGCCGGTCGACATGACGAGTCCCTTGTCGGGAGCTCCGCCGACGGCCTGCGACGCGAGCGCCGCCATTTCTTCGGCGTCGCGGACCCCCTGTTCTCCGGTACAGGCGTTGGCGCAACGGGAATTGACGACGACCGCTCGAAATCCTTCGCCGGGAACGCGACCACGATCGACCTGGACCGGGGCGCCGCAAACCAGATTCGGCGTGAAGACACCCGCCGCCGTCGCCGGAAGATCCGAAACGATCAACGAAAGATCCAATAAAGTCGGGTCCGATTTCAGACCACAATGAACCGCCGCGAACCGAAAGCCTTTGGGAAGATGTATCGTCATGGAATCGAAGAGAAAAGGGAAAATTTGAGTGAAGCCAAAATTATAATTCTTTTGGCTTCGACTGCAAGGATCCAATTCGCCCTACCCCCAAGTTCCGGCGGAATACCGCCTTCACTTGGGGCTCTTTGAAAAGAAAATTTTATTCCTGTAATTCGAGGACGGGCTCTTCGTGTTCCGTTCCGAAGACTTCGGCGCAGTAGCGTCCCAACGCCGCGACGCCCCACAGCGTGTTCAGGACGACGAACGTTCCGAGGAAAATCGTTGCGTTTTCCGTCGTACCGCCACCATAGGCATGCATCCCGGCCTTGAAGACGAAATTGATTCCATACCAGGTCATGATCACGGCGATCGAACCGAACAGACCGCCGATCACGACCCCGAATTGGCCGTAGAGCCGACCGATCCGTCCGTGCAAGACGATCAGGAAGAACAACAACGTGATGAGAGCCCAAACTTCTTTCGGGTCCCAACTCCAAAATCGCCCCCAGGAATAATCGGCCCAGCGAGCGCCGAGCATCGTTCCCAAGGCGAGAAGGAAAATGGAAAGGCGGATCAGTCGATGAATATTGGGCGAAATCGTTTCGCAAAGCAAGGGAACATGAACGATTCGTTTCCCCGAATCGGTATCTTCCCGATGATACCGTCCGAAAATCGCGCTGCCTGTCGCGACGACCGCCATGCCCCAGGCGATCGACGCCGCCGCGTAGCTGAGAATGATCGCGATGACATGGACCGTCAACCAGAAATTGCTCCGGAGAACGGCGACCAAGGGACGAATATTCGGATTGAATTGCGACGAATTGTAATAGGCCGCAAGCCCCGCCAACAAGGCAACGACGGCCCCGATAAGAATATACAATTTTCGGTCGAGTATTTCGTTTCGGACCGCGTTCAACCAGACCGACCAACTGTCGTCGATTTCCTGTCCGATGTTTCCGGCGCTGCTTTCTCCATGGAACACGCCGCTCAACTCGCTGCGCCGCCGCGACTCTTCCGTGACGACTTCGGGTTGGTATCGGGAAACGATCCCCGCCTCGGCCGCCATCCGGCCCGGTTGGAATAAGAGGACGACGGACACAATGAGCGTCAACAGGATCTGAGGGACGAACCAGACGATCAACGCGATACTCGTTACGACCACGAGCCAGTCGAGAATATCGTGCATCGTCAAGAGTTCGAACATTGCCGCGAAAACTCCGTGTTCGTGAGCGTATTCGCCGTAACACATCCTGATGACGAACAGGAACGTCAAGAGCATCAGGATCAGCCGCGGGACGACCAGGGCGGAGCGCCAGAAGATTTCGCTCCGTGTTCGCATGGCTCGCTCCTTTTCGTCGGGATCGTCATCGGAATCGACCAAATGTCCCGCTCCCGGGACGCCGAAATCGGCCGCCGCTTGGCGCATCGCATAACGCCCGTCCGTTTCTCCGGCTGCCGGAGCCGTCTTCATTGCCGCGAAACCGGAAAAGAGACTCGCAACGGATGGAAAAGTCGAAAGCCTCCAAGCCAGCGAAATCACGGGATACAACAACGGATGAAGGGCGTACCACAAACCGAACAGGGACGCGGAGAACGCCATCAGGACGACGGTTTCGTACATGTTCGTGATGGGCGCCCAACCGGTGATCCAAGCTCGCATCACGCCTCCGAGAAATGTAACAAAAACACTGAGCAGGAGGAAAAGAATTCCCGTCCAATAAATATATTCCTCGATGGAGTTCGTGAAGTTCACGCGAATGATCGGTGTTTCGAACCCGGAAGCCATCGCGGGTTCGACGATTTTCGCTCGGTATCGTCCGAAGAGCATCGCCAGAAGGACGAATCCGACGGAACAGGCGGCGAGAATCCACATCCAGAAAAACGGGGCGAGCCGGAAATATCGGTACTCCGGATACGTGGAGCCGGACGACGGATAGTTCGTTTTCTGGAGCATTTCGTGACGGATCGCGTCGTCCGATTCGACAAGCCGTTCCCGAGCGGAGTCGATCTGATCGGCCGATTCTCGCAACGAGTTTCCCAAACCGGTCGCGGATTCGGTGAATTGGCGTCCGGAATCGGTCCAATTGATATCGTTGCCGATGATTTCGTACGCGGATACCAGTTTTTCGAAATAGACGCGAATCCAACTGATCGCGTCGTTCGGCGACGGCGCCCGGGTTTCGATCGTTCTCGGTTTATCGACCGCTTTTTCGAAGAGTTCCCGTTCGAGTTCGTTTTCCGATCGTTTGTCGGTGGTTGCCGCTTCGACTTGGGAAGGCTTGGTCGGAATGTCCGCGGATTCGGGAGCGACGTCTTTTTTCTCGTTCCCGTTTTCATCGGGCAACGGCATTTGTTCGTCGGCCAAATCGCTGAGAACGACAACCGGGGTCGTTCTGTTTCCCTTGTTGAATTGCGGATCGAAAAATCGGCGAATCATGACGTCTTCGGCGAACAAAACGGTTTGGAGCGTCGCCCAAGGTTGGACGTCGAGGGACGCTTCTTCGCCGCCGATTGCCTGCTCCGAGATGATCGGCAACACGCGAAGCGACCGACCGTTGTCGTAAAGAGCAAGATACGCCGCTTCGATTTCCCGACGAAGCGTCTTGACGGAATAATGATACCGCAACACGAGTTTTTTGAGCGCCGGACCGTTTTCTTTCCGGTTTTCATCGGAGAAAAGAAGCGGAAGAATCGGTTTTTCATTCTTTCCGATCGGCTGTCGGCGGAATTTTTGTCCGGAATACGCCGCTTCCATGAACGAAGCGCTTTCCTCGAAATTCATGTCGATCAATTCGAGCAGTTTCTCGAATTGCCGCTGAACGCCGCCGAGATTCGGACGCCGTGGTTCTCCCTTGGCGTCAGTCTGGTCGAACGCGGTTGCCAACGTCATGATTCGATGCAGGATCGTTTCCCAACGTTCCGTTGTCGCATGTTTTCGTTTCGTTTCCGAATCACCGGATCTCGATTCTTCGCCGACTTCAAGCAAATAGTCCCAAGTTGTCTTGCAGTCGCCAAAGGAAGGTTCGCGTCCGCCGGAAACGTCGATCGTCCGTTGCAACAGATCGATCATCCGCGTCGGCCGTTGACTCGACGGATTGAACGTCAGGTCCTGAAAGAGGGAAAAGGCTCGTTGGATCCGTTCCGTGATCGCATCTTTTTCAGACGGAACGTATCGGATTCCCTGCTCGTACCGTTTCCGGTCGATTTCGGTGAGCTGGTCCTGAAAGGCTTTCGATTGCTGGAGCTGAACGGCGGAAATACGATACAGCGACGCTCGAAGTTTGTTCGCCGTCGCCGCACCGAGGACGTCGATTCGATAATCGGTTTCCGACGCCTCGAAAATCGGAATGTAATTCCAGATTTCCGGTTCGCCGAGCCAGGAAAGAAGCAGCTCGCTCGCTTCGAAATATCGGCCCTGAGATGGAACGATCAATTGAATTCGCTTTCGAATCGCTTCCAGTCGCTCCGGATCAATGGATTCGACGCCGCTTCGAACGCTCTTTTCGGTTGCGGCATCCGATGCGGCGTCTTTTCGCAAGCCGATGTCCAAACCGCTCAAAAGCTCGTCCTTGCTGTAGTTGAAAATAGAATCTTTTTCCGTGTCGGTCTTTTCGAAATTCTTTCGAGCCTCAGCCGTTGCCGCGGCGCTGCGTGCGGCGGCGTGCTCCTCCTGGAGTCGGATCAGACTGTCCAAAACATCGTCATCCAAGCGAATGAACGGTCGTGTCGTGCCGCAAATCTCCTTGACGATCTGGTCCGCAAAGGAACTGAGCGGCATCACGCGTTCGCCGTCGAACACCGGAATCGTGCGCCAAACACTCCAGGATTGAGCCCGGACTTCAAGCGACGAAAAAAAGCAAACGGCAAACAGAACGAAAAAAATTAAAAGGCGTTTCATCTCAACAGGCTTAGTATCGCCCCGTTGGGGCAGCTATTCTTGATGGTCGAATCGAATTTCATCGCGTCGCAGGCGACGCGGCTAACGTCGATTTATTTTCGGACGACTCCTAACTTCTCCGATAAAGCACCCAGAGGGTTCCAAAAGCGATCAGGAAGCATCCCAGATATTTCCAACCGCGTCCCGGATCATTGTTGACGGAAAGCGTGCTCATATACAGGGATTCCCGCGGCTTCGTTTCCCAAGGAAACACGTTACCGTCGTAAAGCTCCTGAAAACGAGCGTCGTTAGGATGGTAGGGACCTTGGAAGGACGATTGATAAATCCGATATCGCGGCGACAGCAACGAACTCTGAAACAGGGCGGGCTGGTTCATTCGGATCAGAACGTTTTCGCTGAGAACCTTGAAGTCGTTCGGCGACGTCGTGTAAGCGTCCTTGTTGTCGCTGGATTCGTTCAAGGTCACGAAGTCGACCAAACTTGAATAATGAGAGGACATTCGGGAGCCCGGCTCGGTCCGTTTTTCGAAACGTTTGAGAAAAACGCCGAATCCGAGATCGACCAAGTCGTAATTCCAAACGATTCGAACGGTTCGATCCTTGCCGTACACGAATCGGACTTGATCGCGTTCCGGCGGCAATGGAACGACGGAGGCGTACGCCGAACGAAGCCAAAAAACGTCTTCGTTGCCGTCGACCTTGACACGGAGCTTGACTCGTTGCTCGGCTCCACGTCCCTTGCCGACGGGAAGCGAAGCGATTCGCAAACCGGGCAAGTCCTGCGGATAGAAACGGTCGATCACGAAATCCGCTTCGTCATCGGTTCCTGACGCCACGCTGAACTTCGGTTTCTCCGTTCCGGAAGGATTGATCAGAACCTCGCCGCTGGACGTCAACGAACGTCCCGTCCAAAAACGATAATAAAAGGTTCGATTCGGACCTTGGAGAATATCCAAACGAGGTCGCGACATTCGCTCCAACACCGGCAGTTCGGTTCGTCCGGGGTCTTTTTTCATCGGTCCGGCGGGATCGAGCCAATAGGTCCCGAAAATACCGAATTGGCGGGCGGGAACATTCCAGTCCGGCAAGTCGGCGAAAAGAGCGATATTCTCTTTTTCTCCATTGGGAGCATAGATCGCCAAGCGGATGAGCGGACCACGGGGCAGGAGCCGAACGTCGCCGAGCGAAAATCCGGAATCGCCAAGCGGAATTCGCTTGTTTTCCTGAGTTTCGACAAGCAGGCGATCGACACCGAGATAATAACTTTTTTTGGCGTGGTTCAGAACGATCTGTCCCCAAACGCCGCTCGGAGTACTTGTATTCGGAGTACTGGCTCGAAACGCTTCGACTTCGGCAGGCGAATCGGTCATATAATAATTGATCCGCTCTCCGCCGGCGGTTTCCGCTTGGACGCCCCGACTCTCAAAACGGCCCGGATGCTCATTGCGGCGAACATCAAGTTTGAGGGACTCCCATTCTCTGGGCGTTTCCCGAACGTCGCCCAAATCATTCGTCGTCCGCAACGGTTTCTTCCAAAGAACACTCAATTCCATCGGAGGAACCGGTTGCGTCGCCGAACTGGCATAGTAATCGAGAACTTCGATCTCAATTCCCGAAGCGGCGGCGGTCAACGGCAAACGACCAGTATCACGCCGTCCCCATTGCATGGCCAGCCAGAGCGAATCCCGGAATTTTCGATCGCCGGCATGGAACCAATTCTCCCGAACGTAATCCTCCCAATTGAACGGTCCCGATTCAAAGGGAACATTGAACGGGTTTTTCGCATTCCGATCGTTGGAGGTCGTATAGGAGATCGGACGAAGCTCGAAATGCTGCCGGTCTGTCTTCATGGCGTATTTACTCGCCGCCCCTTCCGGAATCGTGATTTGAGCTTCTTCGCCTCTCGACCAGGAATAAAAGCATCCGAAGAGCAGCACCAGAATTCCGACGTGAACGACGAAAAACGGCCAATGGGTCCGCTTCCAGGGAAATCGCAGCAAAACGGAGCAAAAAACGTTGACCGCCAACAAAAAGAGAAGCAATGCGAACCAATAACTACCGTACAAAGCGAATTTCGCGACAGCGGTTCCGTATTCCGATTCGACAAAGGTTCCCCATGCCAGAACGATCAGTAAAATCGCCATCAAAATGACCGCGACGACCAAGGAGCCGCAAATCCGGAGCGGAGCGAGAACTCCAAAGCTCAATGATCCGCGCTGCGGTATTATTCCCGTGTCGACAGACGAATGCTCCGATTGATCCGCCGGCAAGTCTTGATTGGGATTATACGGTTCCGGAATGATGGTTGATTCCATCTCGTGATATTTTCGACGTTTGCTCATTATTTGATCGGCGACAATTTTTTCGCGTCCCAGAACGGCGGGATTCGGCGAAAGACGAACACGAACCCGCACACTCTGTTAATTTAGGTCAAAAAACAAGAATAATCAAGGGAATATCGAGAAATATACTCCGCAACGGCACAAAACAACCGTTTTGATTTGTCGTGATTCGTGATCTGTGATTTTTTGCTTGCGTCACGAACCACGAATCACGAACCACGCCTTCGTAAAACGTCCGTCTTATGACATGGTACAGCATATCCTATCACTCTCCAAGAAAAAGGAGGAGGACATCCAAAAGATTGACGCTTCGTTGGGGAGTCTGCGTCGAAGAGCGGTCGCGGTCGTTGACAAGCATTGAATGAATGAGGGCGACATATTCCTCCCGGAGCCGATCCCGTTCGTGCCAGCGAAGAAGGTGATACAATTCCCGCCAAGCGTTTTCGAGCGACGTCAAGACCGTTGTATCGCCGAACAAGGCTCTGGCAAGGTCGGAATCAATCCGGGCGAGCAGTTCCTGCTGCCGGGGCTGCTTGGCGATCTCCGTCCGTAATTCGATGGACGATGCCGTTTGGACTGTCGAGCGTTCTGCGACCGCCAAACCGATTCCGTCTGCCGGAGCCATCGGAACAAACGAAATAATATTTTCATCGTCGATCTGTCGCTTCACGTCGGGTTCCGTTTTGACCTGTTGTCGGGAACCGGGAGCGTTGCCTTCGTCCAATTCTCTCAACCAAGCCTTGGCAAGATATTGGAGGTCGCTCAAATCGTTTTCGGAAAGAACGTCGTTCCAGTCAAGCGATAAACTCTGCGCTGCCTCATTTTTCAAATGTACTTCGAAAAAAACGAAGTTTTCCGATTGAAGAATTTTGTAGAGCAGCGAAGACCATGGATCGTCGACAAACGGCTGTTCGTTTTTTCGTCGGTGGGATGTCTGCTCGGTTTCTTCAAGCCGGATCAACGGCAATCCGAATTCGTCCGCTTGATCGACGAGTCGACGCCGTTCTCTGCTGAGCCCGATCATCCGCAAGGGCGTACGGGCGGACAAGAACAGTTCCGACGCAAAGGTCAACTCGGTTCGAAAACGAACGGGATACAGGTTCAACATGGCGTCGATCACGTCCGGTGCGGACATCGGCGACGAAAACAACGTACTGAGCGAATCGTTCATCGACCGGGCCAATCGAACCAAGTTCGCTGCTCCGAATCGACGAAGAAGTCCGAGAACCGCCTGGCGATCGAAAGGCACGAAACTCCGTGACGGCGTCAAAGGATGGACCCGGCGCGGTGGACGACGAAACAAGGGAATCTTGCGACGCCGTTCAAAATCGCGGTACAGCGACACCGGATTATTGGCGTATGCCGACAAGGTTTGCGGATGAACGACGAGCACCCTGACAAAAAAGGAATTCGGCGGCTGCAAAAAAGAAAAAAAATTCCCCTGAGCTGGAAAAATCAGGCCCACGGCGTATTCGCCGCTCGGCAGCGGATGAAAAAAAAGATTAGGCCTGTCGAAGCAAACGATTGCATCCGATTCTTCCTGATCGAACCAACAGACCATTTCGGTCAGGTCGGAGGTTCGAACGAACTCTGTCGCGTTCGCGACTTCGACGACTCGACGGCGTCCGATGGTCCGAACATACAGGATAACTTGTTCGACGGGTTCCATCGGAAGGTTCCAAAGGCAGGACGGTTCGGTAAGAGGGCTCTTTGAACCGATTCTACCCCGGTTTCAGCGGAAAGGCAAATTGTTCCTTGCCGGAAACCGCTAAACTCTTCTCCACCCGGTCGGGCAAATGATAAATTTTACGCAACCGGGAGCCGGGACCTGTGGTCCCGGAGAGCAAAGGTCAACTCATCATTCCGGGACCTCAGGTTCCGGCTCTTGCTCCGGCTCGGGACTACCATTTGAGGCCGAATTGTTCGCCGCCGCTGGATTCGCCGGCACCGCCCTTGAGCGGCCCCTTCGAGATATTCTTGAACTTCACCGGAGCCGCAACCGGTTCGACCGCTTCTTTCTTGCCTTTGCCCTTTTTGCCGGTTTCCGGCGAAGTCTCGGACTCCGGTTCCGCAACTGGTTCCGGAGGAAGTTCCGGCGCTAATTCCTTCAACGACAACGACAGCCGCTTCGCCGCCGCGTCGATGGAGAGAATATAAACGTCGATCCATTCTCCTTCTTTCAGCACCTCGTGGACGTTGCCGACCCGTTTTCGGGAAAGCTCGCTGATATGAATCAATCCTTCGACGCCGGGCATCAACTCGACGAACGCTCCGAAATCCATGATCTTCGAAACCTTGCCCCGAGCGACCGTCTTTTCCTGGAACCGCTCGAAAATATTCGACCACGGATTCGACGCTTCGTCCCGATAGATCAACGAAATCCGATTTGCCTCCTGATCGATCTTCGAAATCCGGACACTGACCCGGGTTCCCTCTGTCAGAACGTCGCCGGGATGCTTGATCCTGCCCCAGGAAATCGCCCCGATCGGAATGAAGCCGTCGACGCCGCCGAGATCGACGAACGCTCCAGCGTCGATAATCTTGCGAATCATACCTTCCCGAACTTGTCCGACTTCCAGTTCGGCCCAAACTTTTTCCCGAAGTTCGTCGCGTTCTCGCTGGAGCATGGAGCGACGGCTGAGGACGAGATTTCGTCGCTCCGCATTGACTTCTTCGACGACGCAGGTCAATTTCTGGCCGACGTACGGCTCAAGACTCTCGACGCGGAAGAGTTCGATTTGGCTGATCGGAATGAAGCCGCGCAATCGGTTGACCTCGCATTCGAGACCGCCGTTGTTCGTTTTAGTGATTTTCGCTTCGACGATCATTCCTTCCTGAACCTGCGACCAGTCGCGGACATCGGCGGCGGCGAGCGGCACGGAAACGTCATAGAGTCCTTCGTCGGCCAGGAAACGGAGAACGGTGACGTCGATCGATTGACCGGGAGTCGGTTCAGCGTCGACGGGAAACATTTTGAGCGAGACGACACCTTGTTCCCGGGCTCCAAGGTCAAGAAAGACGCTGTCGCCCTGAACTTTCATGACTTTGGCTTTCTGTTTGGTGTCGGGTTCGATCACGGCCTTGTCGGCGACAACGTCGATGTTGGCGATCAGCGAGTCGACGGACTGTCCGGCAAAAAGAGCGTTGAATTCGTCTTCGAGGTCGTCGGAGAGTTTTCCCCGAACACTGGGAATCTGAACACGCTGAGTGTTCCGTGTCGGAACGTTTCGGAGAGCCTTTTCGCCATCTTCCGAAAGACGATCCGGTTGTTCGTCGTCGAGATCGGTCAAAGCTGGAGGCTGTACCCTTGAGATCGGCTCAGAAACTGGCGACTCAGGGACCGACGATTCCGAGACCATGGGTCCCTGTTCTCGCGGCTCCGGAGGATACGACTCCGTTTGCGGTTTCGGAGTGCTGTCGACAACGTCGATGGAAGGCTTGGGTTTGAAAGCGTCGGGATTTCGTTGAGAACCGATCAGACGTTTGGAGACGGATTCGTCGGACATGGAATTGAGGAGAAATGAGTCAAAAAAGGATCGGTCGCCGCTCGGCAACCGAAACACCGAAATTCTATCACGAACCTTGAAGATTGGGAAGAGCTTTCCGCGAAAGGAATCCGGACACGAAAAAGCCCGATCCGAGAAAAGAATTCCCGGATCGGGCTTCGATTTTTTCTGACGTTCGTCAGGGCGGACGCTACAAAACCATACCGAGCAGGGTCGGAACGGCGTAAATCGCGACCGCAGTGACGACGATTGCGATGATCCACGTTTTCAAATTGTTGGACGATTCATCGTTATCCAAATCTTCGATCTGGACGTCCTGTAATTTTTCTTTATTTTCCATGATATTCTCCTTGGATTTCGTTGTTAGACTCTCAATAAAAACAGCGCAAACGGAAACTACGGTGAGCTCCGCACACCCGGACAGACGAAACGATCAAGAAGAGCCGCTCAATTTTGGAGGCGGCAAAGGAAAAGATGGGGACGGACGTTACCGTAAAGGTATCGAATGTTTCCCCGAAGAAAAAGCAGGCTGTGATTGGCGTTTTTATCGAAAAGAAGTCGAACTCCCGCAAATACCGGCGGAATGGTTTCGCAGAGCCTCTCGCCGGAACTTCCGCCCAGACGGCAGGGAAACAAGAGATCGGAGTGACCGAAATCGGAGTCGGCGCACCGCGGTGGAACTTTTGAATCCGTCGAATCCGTAAAGCGAGACGGCGATCCCGTATTGTTGCCGGTACAAAGCAGTCCGACAATCAGCAGGAAAGTAAAAGCCAAAAGGGGATAAAGAGACTGCCGTTTCATCGACTTATCGACCCCAAGGTGGGATACCGCTTGCGTGTCAGCAACGCAGGGCATCATGTTCCATTGTTCTTGTCAAGCAAATTATAGTCGATTTAGCGAATTTGTCCAGAGAAAACCCGGCGATTTTAACGAGCGACCCGAGCGGCATCGACAACGAGTTCGTTTTTCACGGTATCGACGCCGGGTTCGAGGCGAAGAATCATTTCGGCGAGTTCTTTATGCCGTTGCGTTGAAACGGTTCCTCGAAGACAGGCCGTTCGTTCCAGAAACTCAATCTCGATCGGCTGGTCGAGCCGCAGACGCTGTTGAAGATGCTTGGCGATCCGTTCCGTCGGAATCGGGGCTTCGACGGAAGCCGGTCTGGCAAGCGGAAAACTTGCGAAGTCGATCTTGAGTCTTGGAGAATAGCGATTGGTTTTCTTGTCGATGGACTCGACGACCGTCTGATTGGTATCCGGAATCGTTTCAACGACGATCAAGTTTCCCGAAACGGCGGACTGGACCGATTTGGTCGTATTTTCCGCCGGTCCAATGGCGCTCATCGACTGCATCATTTTGTCGACCGAATCGGTCAGAGAAACTTCCTTTCCCGCAGCCTCGGATGTCAGGGAGCTGAACATCGATTCGACGGTTGGAAACGCGATGTCTTCGGTTCCCATGAGCGGCGACGGCACGTTTTTTTGTTGCGAAAATGCCGTCGTCGCGAGGAGCGAAGCGATGAGCGACAGACTGACAAGTAAGTATTTCATGGTCGAACTCCCGTACAGAATTTAACGATTCTTCCGACGATCCCTTCTATGATCTCTTATCGTCAAAACATCATTATACGCTTGATAGAAGGAGCGTGCAAGAAAAAAAGCGGCGAAGTGGAGCGATCGTCTCCTACAATCCATACATTCGAATCAACCCGGCTCCGTTGGACGGAATGGTATCGTTTTTTTCCAATCTATCGTTTTTCAGAGTCAACATCAGGGTAAGGATTATTCGATGAATAACACTGTAGGGACGGATCCCTGCCTGGTGCGTCGAGCGGGCTTTTGCCATGGATGGTGAGAGAAACCGACGACGTGTGTAGTCCACGAAGGATTGCATCGCGATTTCGAACCAATCCATGAGGGGACGGGGTCTGCTTCACCTCGTAGTTCTGGGTTTTTCTCCTCAATGGTTTCCCTTTTGGCTCAGTTTGCGAACCGGAAACTTCAAGGGCGTGCGACATGAGGTTGCACGCCCTTTTTTCGTGGAATTCTACTGCGAAACGGCATTCGACTGACATCTTTTGGAAAGGTTTTTCCGTTTCGCCTTTTTCGTAAAGTCAAATAATGTCGAAAGATGAGCCGACCAACGGGAGGCGGCGTCGACGAGGCCGAAGGGCGACCGCCATACCGTGCTACGGTATACGATTCCGACACTCTGATTTGTCGAAACACAGGTTGTTGCGAAATATCGTTCTTTTACAGCCGATGCGTTTCCGGTTCAGAATACTTTTCTCGAAAAACGACGCCCCCTTTTCGCAAACGCTCCCGTATTGACGTCGAGAGAAAGCCGTGTAGACTATATCGATTGAGATGGCCCGGAGAAGAGGGGCCCGGCGGTGGGAGGCTGTGAATCTGGTCAGGTGGGAAACCAAGCAGCCATAAGCTTAACCTTTCAGGCGCTCGGGTCTCTCTTCCCCGGGCCCCGTGCCGGGGCGGGCGGTCGCCTTCGGCCTCGTCAGCGCCGCCTTCCGTTGGTCGGCTCCCGTCCACGAGATGTCGGACTCGAAAGAAAAAGCGGCTTCTGAATTTTTTGCCGTTGTCCTTTCCCTTGATTCCCTGACGTCATGGACTTTCTCGCCCCGTTCTCAAGAAATATCGTCGCTCCGCTTTGGGCGGCATGGGAACGCAGTCCGTATCTCTCCCATTACAAGCGGCTGCTCAAGACGCAGTACGATCCGCCGGACGTCGTTCGCGCCCGGCAGACTGAACGAATCCGGGAGATGGTTCGACATGCTTATCGGACGAGCAAATTCTGGAAGGAACGCTTCGATTCTTTGGGACTGAAGCCCGAAGACATTCGGGAGCCGGAAGACCTGCGAAAGCTCCCGTTGCTCACCAAGGCCGATTTGCGGACCCGATTGGACGATATTCTCTCTACGGATTTTCCGGACCGTTCCAAGTTGACGTATTTCGAAACGTCCGGTTCGACGGGAAAGTCCGTTGTCGGCTATTCCGACGAGGTTTGCGAACAATTTCGGCGTGGAACCGTGCTCCGTTCCGATGAATGGTCCGGCTGGCGGCTCGGCGAACGGATCGCCGCTCTTTGGTCGTTTCCCGAACGCCGAACCGATTGGAAGGGCCGCCTTCGAGAGTTTTTTCTTACACGGAATTATCTCTATCTTGATACGATTAAGATGGGTGAGGACGCCCTCAATGAGTTTACGGACGGAATGGTAAAATATCCGCCGTCGCTGATCTTCGGACACGCCCATTCGTTTTATCTTTTCGCTCAATTTTTGAAGGCCAAGCGACCCGAAGTCCGAATCCGTCCGAAAGGAATCATTACCACGGCGATGGTTCTTTACGATCACGAACGTCCGGTGATCGAGGAAGTTTTTCAGTGCAAGGTTACGAACCGATATGGTTGCGAGGAAGTCAGCCTGATCGCCTGCGAATGCGAGAAACATGAAGGACTGCACGTCAACTCCGATTCTCTTTTCGTCGAACTGATCAATTTCGACGGCGGACCGTGCAAGCCCGGTGAGCCGGGCCGCGTCGTGATTACCGATCTTTGGAACCGGGCGATGCCGATGATCCGTTACGAAGTCGGCGATACGGCATCATGGGCCGAAAAACCCTGTTCCTGTGGGCGAACCTTGCCGCTTTTCGAACGGGTCGAGGGCCGCGTCGCCGATTACGTGCTGACCAAGGACGGACATTATATTTCCGGCATTTCGTTGACGTCGTATTTCGCCTGCATGCTGCCGGGATTTTCGCAAATCCAGATCATTCAAGAAGAAAAAGACCGCTTTACGTTCAATCTCGTCAAGGCCGCCGAGTACACGCCGCAGAGCCTCGAAACGCTCGATCAATTGGTCAAGAAACGCTTCGGTGAGGAAACCCGGTACGAAGCGGTTTTCATGGACGAGATCCCCCTGGAATCCAGCGGAAAATATCGTTTCTGTATCTCGAAAGTCGAAAAGAAATTCTAACGGGGCGTTGCCCCGACCCAATTTTGAACACGGAACAAACGGAATATCGGAAGACTCGGAATGAACTCTTTCCGTATATTCCGCCTTTCCGTGTGTTCCGTGTTCTCCCGAAAAGAACCTGCCTCAATGCGTCAAGTACGGAGTTGCAAGTTCACCAAATCCCCGACACGCCGATGATGAACAACTACGAATCGCTGATCGACGCGGGACTGTGCAATGCCGACGATCCCCGGGTCGACTCCGCCGTCAAAATTTCCGATCACATTCTCTCGTTGATCGACAAGGAGCATCCCGATTCCTGTCCGATCGCGAAGCAGTTCGTTCCCTCACCTTGCGAAAACGTCGTGATCAAGGGCGAAGAGTGGGACTCTCTTGGCGAGGAACTTCACTGCGTCGGCAACGTCCTGTTTCAAAAATATCCGAATCGTTGCGTGCTTTACGTCAGCACGCATTGTGCCGCGTTCTGTCGGTTCTGTACCCGGAAACGCCGCGTGGAAGACGATTCGAAGGACGAAAAGAACGATTACGAAGCGGCCTTCGACTATCTGCGCCGGACGCCGGCCGTCGACGACGTGTTGGTGACCGGTGGAGATCCGTTGATGCTTTCTCCGAAGCGGCTCGATTATTTTTTGAGCAACCTGAAAAAAATTCCGAGCGTTAAATGTGTTCGAATTGGAACCCGGCTGCCGATTTCGGATCCGGATCGAATTTCCGATCAACTATGTGAAGCGATTTCACGTAACGGCATCAAATTCATCAACTGCCAGTTCAACCATCCGAAGGAAATCACGCCGCAGACCGTTCGCGCGCTCGATCGGATGCGGCGACATTCGATTTCGTTGAACAATCAATCGGTACTGCTCAAGGGAGTCAACGATTCCGTCGAAACCATGCGGGAACTCTGCATGAAACTGTACGAAGTCGGCATTCGGCCGTATTATCTTTATCAATGCGACCTGATTCCCGGCCTGAGTCATTTTCGGACGACAATCACGAAGGGCCGATACATTCATTCGCGGTTGCGCGGTTTCATCAGCGGCCTGGCGATTCCGTTTTACATCGTCGACCTCCCTGCCGGAATGGGAAAGGTCCATTGTACACGGGACAATTTCGTCGAATTCGATCCGGACATCAACAATCAGGGGCCCGGCGTTTCTTTCGGCGACTCGAAGAATCCGCAATTGGAGTATCCCGTTCGGAAGTTTTTCAACTACCAGAACAAATCGTTTCTGTACGATGAACGGGAATACTGTCCGCACGACGTGGAGGACACCGCCAAGTTGATTGAGGAAATCAACGCCAAACGATGAATGATACCGTAACACGGTAAGCGTATGCGCGTAAATAAACGATCAAAAAAGAGCCCCAAGTGCAGGCGGCCGAAAAATCAATACGGCGCCGGAACTTGGGGGTTGAAGCAGGGAAAACGTGGAGTTTATCCCCGTTTGCAAAGTATATCAAGCGATTGCGGCTTTCACTCTTTCCCCCTCTCCGTTTTCAGAAAGCCTCACACGCTCGGTTGCAGGAACAGAGCGTCGATTTCGGCGTCTGCCAAGTCGAAAAATGCGTTGGCGATCGCGGGACGTGTTCCCTTCACGGTAATGTAACTGGATTCTTTCGTGCCTTGATAAGCTCGAACGGCGTAGGTTTCCGCAACGCCAACTCGAGCGCCCGTGTCCGTGAACGTCGTTCCCGT
>JAVBQW010000193.1:0-4291 GCA_031548665.1 Thermoguttaceae bacterium | reverse complement strand
TGCAAAAGCCTATAAAATCTGTTCTCTGGGTCCCCGCCTTCGCGGGGATGACGATGTTTTTCCGTTTCCACGACGCTCAATTCTTCAACGTTGGACTACCGTCTGACGGTGTCGACGGCGTCTGCGAGTCGTTGGACGGTTTCGGCGTCGCGTTTCATCACTTCACGGAAATAAAGGGCAAGAATCTGGCGAACCGGCTCGTCTTCCATGGACGTTCGGGCGAGCAGTTGCAACGGAACGTCGAATCGACCGAGATCACCCCAAAGGCGTTGGCCGAAAGCCCGAATCGGAACCGAAGGATTTTTCGAAATCAGTTCGAGCGCCGCTTCACAATTTCCGTGAGTTTCTTCGAACGCTTTTTGGCAGACGGCGGCCAAGGTTTTGCCTTCCTCGGAAATCGGAACCGGCTGCAACCAGTTCGGCAGGTTGCGGATCGCGCCGCGGTCCGAATTGTTCTTTTCCAACAGCACGCTCGTTTGGGCGTTCGTCGTGAACGGACGTCCCTGATCTTCCACGAACCAAGTCATCGATTCGGTCGGATCCGGAAGCAAACCGAGAATCGCGTTGTTCTTCGTTGTCGTATTGGTTAAGGGAACATTCGGTTCCGGTGTCGTCGGAAGAATTTCCGCGAATGTATCGACGAACAGCAGGCTTTTGCCGCCGAGCGTAACGACGCCGGCCGTTTTCTCCGTTTGAATTCGTAACGACGCCGTGGAACCAGTCAACGGTCGAATCACGATGCGGCCGTAATCGATGAAAACACCCGGCGTTCCTCTGGCGTCCGGCGGAAGCAGGCAGAGCTTCGAATCACCGACCATTTCGATGCGAAACTTGCCGGCGAGTTCGACGTTCGCCCGAAACGGCGCAAGCGTCAAGAGATATTGGTCGGGATGCAAGGGAATCTTTCCGACGCCCTTTTTCCATTGCTCGTTGGCCGAAGGAGCCGTAAACAAGACGACCGGTTCCGAGGAGTCGAGCAGGCGTCCCACGGCGTTGCCGGCCGGTGATTGCGAAATTTTTTTCCGTTCGGTGCCGAGCGGAACGGTTTCGCCGAACGTCATCGCGGTCAATGTCTGTTCCGACGTTGCCGTCGCTTCGTATCTCGTTGTTCGAACTTCCGACGAACGGGGCGACGGATACAGCAACCCGCCCGGATCTTCGCAAGCATTTTGGGCCTGAACGACTCCGTGCGGCGCGGACGGCGGAGCATCAGAATTCCATGTCGGCGGCGGCAAGGAAACTTGCTTCATCGGCTCCGGAGAACGCTCGACGGTCCGCTGCTGGAAGGCAACACGGGGCCGCTCCGGAAAATCGATGGGTTCCGGAACTGCTTCGGAGACGAATCCCGACTCGGAAACAGATCGACTTGTCGTTGGGGAAGCCGTTCGGTCGCCCCCTCCCCCCTTGGTTTGATTGGCGGTCCAATCATTCGGCGTTTGGTGAACGGGAACGGAAGACAAACCTTGCTCCTTGAAGGGTTCCTTGAGGGGTTCCTTGAAAGGCGCCGTTTCGCCGAAAAGCGGCGAACTCCGTTTGTCGGTCGAAACCGTCGCTGGCAAGGCTTCACGCAACGGATTCGTTTTCAACTCGACCTCGGACGGACCTGCCGCCTGAATTTCAACGTTTTTCGCGGATTCTTGCGGCCCGTATTCCCTGAGGGGCTCCCTGAGGGGCTGGGCGGCTGTCGTTTCACGGATTCCGTGTCTCGATATTTCAGGTTGCGTCGCTGGATGAACCGGTTGGGGAACAGGCGACGTCTCGACTTTTTTTTCCGTCGCTTCGAAACCCGTCGGCTGCTCGGACGGTTGCGACGGAGTTGCGCTCAAAAACGGATCGGTTGGCGGAGCGAAAAGCGCTTCTTGATGTGATTGATTCCGCGTTGAGAACGAATCGACGATCGACAAAACCGACGCCTGCGGCGGCTCCGCTCTCGGCTCGTCTTTCTTCGCCGTTTCGATTTTCGGCGGCTCCGCTCTCGGCTCGTCTTTCTTCGCCGTTTCAGGCTGCGGCGGCTCCTGTTTCGATTTGACGCCTGTCAAGCCGAGTTCTGCTCTCGAAGCGGGCGACGATTCTCTTGAAGGGAAAACGGAATCGGTTGTCCGTTGAACCGACTGACGAAAAAAAGCCGTTCTTTCTCTCTTTTTCTCTTCAGGAAGACTCTGCCAATATATAAAGGATCCCAGAACAATGAACAGGAAAAGGATCAACAACCACGCCCAAAAATGGTTCTTGGATGAGGAGGGTGTCGCTTCCGGAACATCTTCCGGAACATCTGCCGGAACTTCTACCGGAGCAGGAGCGGACGGTTCCAGGACCGGACGATCCGATTCGCGAACGTAATGGTCCGTTGTCACGCTGACCGTTCGGATGTTTTCGTTGAACGCCAAGGTCGCCAATTCAGGACGCGGACGTCCGACATCGTAACAACGCAACCGACAATCGCGACTGGTTCGAGCGGGTTCTCCAAGAACGTTGGAAAGAATTTGGTGTACGGAAGCAACTTCGGCAAGGTAGGTGTCGGAAGAAAGACAATACGCCTCGAATTTGTCAAGATGTTCGGCGGCTAACTGATGGTCGAGATACTCCGCAACGAGATTGGGGTCGAGTTCCTCACGCTGATCGACGATTCCGGGAACGCCGAGCCTCGAATTGCGGACGACGGAACGCAGACGACGGAGCGTTTCGGTGACGCCGTCGTATTTCGGAATCGTCCGCTCCAGTTGAAGGCGGTGTTCCGTGTCGAAAATATTGTCCTCGAAGGCAAGCAGCGTACGCAGCGAAAGTCGCATGTCCTTATTCCTCTTGACGTTGCGCGAAAATCTATCGGGTGGGAGCTAAAAAGACCGCGTATATTGACAAAAAAGCGAATTTGACGCAAGATCAAATCTCGTGTTTTTTCCAGAGCCGTTTTCAGAGCCGCGACCGTCAGGAAGCGGTCGTCCCGCTCAAAACCGTCGTCCGATGATCGTTCCCTCTTCCCATCCGTCAGAAAAATCCCTTATCGTTCTCGGAGCCGGTCCGGCGGGACTTGCCTGTGGAGTCGCCGCGTCGCTCCACGGCGAAACGGTCGTCGTGCTGGAGAAAAACGAACGGCCCGGTCTCAAATTGCGACTTTCCGGTTCGGGACAGTGTAATCTCACGCACGGCGGTCCGATCGAGGATTTTCTCGTTCGTTACGGCGACGTTCGGAAAGGTCGGTTCGTCAAACCGGCTCTGTTTGCGTTTCCGAACACGGAAGTTGTTCGTTTTTTCGAGGAACATGGCGTTCCGTTGTTCGAGCGGGAGGACGGCAAAATTTTTCCGTGTTCCCTGCAAAGCGGCGACATTTTGCGGACCTTGCTCGATGAACTGGAGAAAAACGGTGGTCGGATCCGAACCGCTATCCGGATTCTCGACGTTCGGCGTCAGGACGGAGGCTTTCTGGTCGAAACGGATCGGGAGTCTTTTTTTTCGAAGCGTTTGGCGATTGCGACCGGCGGAAAATCTTTTCCGAAAACCGGTTCCAACGGCGACGGATACCACTGGGCCGAACAATGGGGACATCGCATTGTTCCGCCGTGTCCGGCTCTGACGCCGGTTGTCGTCGAAAATTATCCCTTTATCGAATCGGCGGGAATTTCGTTTGACGCCGTTCCGATCGACGTTTTTCGCAAGGGACGAAAAATTCGTCAGGGACGCGGCGACGTTCTGTTGACGCATCGCGGCCTGTCCGGACCGGGAATTCTCGATTTGAGTCGCTTTCTTGAGCCTCGGGACACGCTTCGGATTCCGCTCGGACGCAACGACGTCGCCTTGGATTCCGTCCTGATCGGTAAAAAACTCTTGAAAAACGTCTTGGCTCCGTTCGGCGTTCCGGAACGTTTGCTTGGAGAGTTGTTTTCAACACTCGGTATTTCTCCGGATGCGGCGGCGGCGGAAGTCGACCGTTCAACTCGGTTTCAACTCCGTGAAGCCTTGGAGGGTTTCGCTTTCGTCGTGGAGCGTCTCGGCGGTTTCGACGAAGCGATGGCGACGAGCGGCGGCATCGCCCTGGAAGAAGTCGATCGGCGAACGATGGAATCCCGATTGGTTCCGGGACTGTTTTTCTGCGGCGAGGTTCTCGACATCGACGGCGACACCGGCGGATACAACATCCAATTTGCGTTTTCCTCCGGACATTTAGCCGGTACTCCGGGGGGGCGGGGGGGGCGGGGGGGGGGCGGCCCGGCGGGTGGGGGGGGGCGGGCGCGCCGCGGGGGGGGGGGGCGGCGGGCGCCCGCCGGGAGGCGGAGGACGGGAGAGCGGGAGGGGG
>JAVBQW010000037.1:0-18444 GCA_031548665.1 Thermoguttaceae bacterium | reverse complement strand
CGGGTCCCCGGGCCGGGGCTGAGGGGGTTGGCTGCTACACACCGCGCCGCCGGCCCCGCGGCTAACGACCGAAATAACGTTAAAATGTTTCGTTTTCAGTCGCCGTTTTTTTTTCTGTTGTTGATTCCGTGGGCGATGTTGATCGTCCTGCGGTTGCGGCGACGAACGGCGAGCGTCCTGTTCAGCGACGTGACTCCGCTGAAACGGTTACCTAAAACCGTTGCGCAACGACTGAACGCCTTGCTGCCGTGGATGTTCGATCTCGCCTTGCTCCTCATGATCGTCGCCTTGGCCCGGCCGCAGGCGGGAAAAGAAGATTACAGAATCCGTTCCGAGGGAATCGCCATGGCGATGTGTGTCGACCGTAGCGGCTCCATGGCAGCCGTCGACTTCAAACTGAATGGTCGCAACGTCACCCGGCTTGAAGCGGTCAAGAAAACGTTTCACGATTTCGTCGCCGGAACCGAGTTGCTGCCGGGCCGCCGCGACGATCTGATCGGCTTGCTGGCGTTCGGAGGATACGTCGATGCTTTTTGTCCGCTGACCTTGGATCACGACACGCTCCTTGAAATGCTGGAACAGGTCAAATTGATTCAGCCGGTTGTCGATGCTCGCGGTCGGATCGTTGACGAACGGCTCTATCAAGAGGAAAATATGACGGCAATCGGCGACGCGCTGGCCCAAGCCGTCGACCGACTCAAGGACGTCAAGGCCAAGAGCAAGGTCGTCATTTTGCTCTCCGACGGCGAGCAGACCTTCGGCAGCCTGACGCCGCTGGAAGGAGCTGAAACCGCAAAGGCGTTCGGAATCAAGATTTACTGTATCGGTATCGGAGCGACCGGCATTGCGATGATGCTCGGAACCGACGCCCGAGGAAACAAGATTCCATACCAACAATACATGGTGCTCGACGAGGAAACGCTCAAAGAAATCGCGGCGACGACCGGCGGAAAATATTTTAACGCCAAAAACACCCGGTCGCTCGAACAGGTTTACGAAGAGATCGACAAACTCGAAAAAACGACGCACGAAGGTCGTGTTTATACGCAATACTCCGAACTGTATCGATCGTTCCTTGTTCCCGCCCTGGCGTTGTTGCTGCTGCATACCGTGTTGGTGAATACGAGATTTCGGCGTATCCCTTGAACGCGTCGCGGGCGACGCGGCTAACAACCTGCCTTTTCCTATGAAAAAATACCTGATTTCCCTGGCGACGTACAACGAAGTCGAGAACCTGCCGCTGATCACGAAGGAAATCTTCGAACACGCTCCGGACGTCGATATTCTGGTCGTTGACGACAATTCGCCGGACGGAACCGGGGATTGGGTCGCCGACCGAATGAAAACGGAGCCGCGTTTGAAATTGCTCCGCCGTGCCGGCAAACTCGGACTCGGAACCGCAACCGTCGCCGCCATGAAATACGCGATCGACAACGATTACGAATACTTGCTCAATATGGATGCCGACTTGAGCCATCCGCCGAAATACCTCCCCGCGATCCGGGCCAAGGCGGACGAGGGAATCGATGTCGTGATCGGTTCCCGTTACGTTTCCGGCGGCGGCGTCGAGGGTTGGCCGTTCCAGCGGCGTTTCATGAGTTCCGGCGTCAACTTTTATGCCAAGTTGATGCTCGGACTCAAAACGAAGGACAACAGCGGCGCGTTCCGCTGCTACCGAACGGAAACGCTGAAAAAACTGGACTTCGATAAAATCGTCTCAAAAGGATATTCGTTCCAGGAAGAAATCCTGTTCCGTCTCCGTAAGGTCGGCGCGAGCTTCGTCGAGGTTCCGATCATTTTCGTCGACCGTCGCTTCGGATCGTCGAAAATCAACAAAAAAGAAGCGATCAACGCGTTGTGGTTGCTTTTCCGCATTGGAATTATTGGAAGATAACCCCATGTTACGCATCGGACTCGGACACGACACGCATCGCTTGGTCGACGGCGACTCTTTGCGGCTCGGCGGCGTGAGCATTCCCCATTCGAAACGTTTCCTGGGGCACAGCGACGCCGACGCCCTGCTCCACGCCGTCGCCGACGCCCTGCTCGGTGCCGCAGCTCTCGGCGACATCGGGGAGCTTTTTCCCGATACCGACCCCGTCAATCGGGGACGGGATTCCGCCGAAATTCTTCGACTCAGTTGGGAGAAGGTCGCCGATCTCGGTTGGAAAATCGTCAATCTCGATTGCGTCGTCTTTGCGGAGCGGCCCAAAATCGCTCCGTACAAAGTCGCTATTCGGCAACGAATCGCGAAAATCCTCGAAATCGACGCCGATCAAGTCGGTCTCAAAGCGAAAACCGGCGAATTGGTCGGTCCCATTGGACGTCAGGAAGCGATCGCCGCCGAATGCGTCGTTTTGCTGGAGAAAATTTAGTATTAAAGTTGCCGAACAAGTTTGTATTCACGGAGCGAACAACAGCCGGAATGGAGGCGTACTCGCCGTAATGACGGTTTCACTAACTTTGTGCTACCCTTCTGTCGCATCACGCATATAATTCACCATAGACAGGATGGAGCCGATAGTTGAGATTTTCAAAGCGGTTCTTTGTTGAACGAATATGATCGCCGATATTTTGCGGCGAAGCAGCCGCCGACTCGGTTCGGACAGAGAAAGGAGGACGCCATGCAATCCCAAAAAGTTTTTTCCAAGGGAATTCAAATTCTCCTTGCCGCGTGTTTTTTTGGCCTCACGATCGCTGAGACGTCTTACGCTCAACGAGGCGGACGCGATTCGTCCGGTTCTTCCAGTTCCTCCGGACGTGGTGGGGGAAACTGGAGCGGTGGCGGACGCTCGTCTTTCTCGTCGCCGGGAGGCTCGGGACAGAGATTTTCGGCTCCGCCGAGTTCGCCGCAGAATCGGCCTTCGTTTTCACCGCCGAGCGTCGCTCAGCCGAGAAATCCCCAACCGACTCCCAATTTTCGGTCGAACATGGATCGTCCGACGTTTACACCGCCGACGTTCAATACGCAGCGAACCTTCGACGCCGGCCGCCAAGCTCCAACCGCTCCGATCAATCGTTTGGACCCACGAATCGTTTCGCCGTCGCAGACGACATACCGAGCTCAGCAGCCGAGTCAACGATCGATTTTCGGAGCCCCCTCCAAGCAGCAACAACCGACTTTCGCTCCTCCGGAAGCTGGAAGAAACGCTCCATCGGCGTCGTCGGAAGCCGTTAATCGGCAGACAGACGGTCGCAACGGTTCCAATCAACCTCTCTTTGCTCCCAAGGAGCGGCAAACGGAGAGGTCGCCGGCGACGTCAGGAACCATTTTTCAGCGATCCGGCGAGCAATCTTCGCCGGATCGTCCCCGTTCGGACATCCCGTATTTTGGAAGACGAGCGCCCCAAGACTCGGAACGGTCGTTCGGAGCGCCTTCCCGTGATGGAAACGATCGACGTGATTCGGGAACGAGAAAAGACTCGGAGGGACGTTCCGATGCATCTCGTGGTCCGGAGAAAGACGGACTTCGAAATGATCGATCACCGGGGCGGGATCCGAGACGCGAAGCTCCACGGGAATCGTACCGAGTTGGAGAACGTGGAGATGGTCGTCAAGCCGACAATCACGATTCTCGTCCCCCCAAACATTTTCCGCCGTCTCGAGCGATGGTCGACGATGTTCGTCGGCATTTCAACGGATACGATCGTTATTGGACGAATGATTGGTATCGCCGCCATCCCGGCTGTTGGAACCCGGTTTTCATCCCGACGGTCCGTTGGTGGTACACGCCGTCCTGGTATGATACATGGACGTGGTATGGTTCGAGCTTCTTCAATGGGTTCGTGTTTAGTTCGGCGGCGACATCCTGCCCGTATTATCCCTATTATTACGGCAACAACATCATCTACCGGGGAAGCATGGTCTACGTCAATGGCGTGCCGTATGTCAGCGCGGCGGAGTACTATTCTCAAGCCTTGATGTTGGCCCAGTCGATAGAGACGGTTGTCGACGACCGGCCCGTTGCCAAACCGATTCGCCTGGCGGAAGGCCCGATTTTGGAGTCTCCGTTACAGGGCGATGCGAAGCGGCAGACGGTCGCCAAACCGGTGCAAGCGGAATCTTCGGATTGGTTGCCGATGGGAACGTTCTCACTTCTCGACGATATCACACAAAAGGAAAGCGGCAAAATTCTACAGCTCGCGACGAACAAGAAGGGACAGCTTCGCGGTAACTACGCCGACGAATCAACCGGCGAGACGAAGCAGCTTTTCGGAGCGGTCGATCCGAAATCGCAACGGGTTGCGTTTCGATTCGAGGGCGACGACAAAACCGTGCTGGAATGCGGTCTTTGGAACCTGACTCAGGATTCCGTGCCGCTGCTGATCCATCACGGTGACGACAAGACGGAGCAGAAAACCTTGATTCGCCTCTCAAAGCCCGAAGGAGAAACCGAACCGGAACTTGCACCGTGATCGGAACCGCGCCCGTCAGGAAACGGAACTCGGGAGACCGCTTCCTGACAAACGCGGATCAGATTCCGTTTTTTCGAAAATTTTCAAGAAAATACTTCAAATGATGTGTTCCTCCGCTTCGAAAAGGAATATAATCCTCCTTCAATGAGCTCGAATCCCTTCCCCCTTCTTTTTCCGATGGGGCCGGATATAATGATTTCATGATCGACAGGGCGCGTCCGTCGGGGCGTTGCCAATGTAACATTTCACTGCAACAGGGAGTTCATCGTGCAAGTTCGAATTTCCACACGTCACGGCGAGCTGAGTCAGGCAACCCAGGAAAAAATTACGACGAAAGTCGAAAAGCTTCAGCGATACTTCGAGCGGTTGACGTCCATTGACGTGACCGTCGATCTGACGAAGGCGGATGAGCCTGTCATCGAAGTCCTTGTTTCGGCGGAACATAAAAATGATTTCGTCGCGAAAGATTCCTCGAAAGACATGTTTGGATCCTTGGATACAATCATCTCGAAACTGGAGCAGCAGATTAAAAAATACAAGGAAAAGATCCAGAATCATGGTCGACCCGGCGCTGCGGTCGTTCCGGAATAGTTTGTGCCGGTATCGTGAAATACGGGTCGTCGAATGCGGTTCGTCGTGTCGGAAACCGATCTAATTTTTTATTATCAAGGAGTTGGTGAATGCAATTTGCCGATTTTATTCTTCAGGACGCCGTCCAAACGGAGATCAAGGCGACCAATAAGCAAGGCGTGATTCGAGAAATGGTTCAATCCCTGCTCGACGCCGGCGGTATTAAAAAGGAAGAGTTCGAAGGAATCGTCAAAGCGATTACCAAGCGAGAAGAACTCGGTTCCACCGGTATCGGTCGAGGAATTGCCGTGCCGCACACAAAGCATCCGAGCGTCGAACGCCTCGTCGGTTGCGTGGCCGTCAGTCAGGACGGAATCGACTTCGACAGTCTCGACTGTGAGAAGGTTCATCTTTTCTTTCTCCTCGTTTCGCCTCCCGAGCGACCGGGAGAACATCTTCGGGCTTTGGAGCATATTACCCGCCAGCTCAAGGACGAAACGTTTTGTCGCTTCTTAAAACAATCCAAAACGAAAGATGATATTCTGACGCTCTTGGAAGAAGCCGACAATAACATGTTCGGAAAATAGTTTTTTCCGTGGATCGCTCCTTCGTACGCTCCACCGAAACCGTGTTGGACATGGACGCAACCCCGAAGTTGACTCAGGAATTACTGGTGACGAACCGTGCGGGTATCCATGCGCGTGTCGGAGTCTTATTGGCCAAGAAAGCCAAAGAATTTACTTCGAATATCCAACTTCGGAAAGGTAATTACGCCGCCGATTGTCGAAGCGTACTTGATCTTCTTTCGCTAGGCGCCTTCAAGGGAGACGTCGTTCTTCTCGAAGTCGCCGGCGCAGACGCTGCCGCCGCTCATCAGGCGATCGTCGATCTTTTCGATGCCCGATTTTTCGAAGACGACGTCGAGTAACTCACACGGAGCACGAAGCGTTAGCGAGTGTTTCGATCAAAATCCCTTGCTTACGCTTCGGGCTCTGAAATTGTTATGAAATTGATCAGCGGTTACTCTGTTTCGTCGGGCGTCGCGATCGGCGAGGCCTTCGTCATGGAAACAGAGGGCTTTCGAGTTCCCGAGCAGACGATTCTCACCGAGGCGATTGACGCCGAATTGCGGCGTCTCCATCGGGCGACCGACGACGCCAAAGACGAAATCATCGTCAATCGTGAGTCGACCCGCAAAGCACTGGGAGCGACCTTTGCCGATATCTTCGAAGCACAGCTCCAGATTCTGTTGGAACCGAAGTTGCTTGGTGAGTTCGAGGAACAGATTCGAACAAATCTTTTTTCCGCCGAGCACGCCGTGACGGTTGTCATGGGAAAGCATATCAACATCTTTCGCGGCATCGAAAACAGTTATATTGCCGAGAAAGTCAACGATATCCGAGACATCGAGAAACGGTTGTTACGGAATCTGCTCGGAACCCGAAAGGAAACGCTTGGAGCCCTGACGACGCCGATTATTCTCTTGGCGACCAATTTGACGCCGAGTGAAACCGCGAATCTTGATCCGAGCTATATCAAGGCTTTTGTCACGGAACAGGGCGGTCCGGGCGGACACACCGCGATTCTGGCATCCGCCTTGGAAATTCCCGCCGTCGTTGGAACCGGCGATTTCCTTAAAGACGTCAACGGCGGCGACAAACTGATCGTCGACGGCGACCGGGGGCTCGTCATCGTCAATCCGGATTCTTCGACGCTTGACAAATATCGGAAAATTCTTGAGCGGAACGCCGTTCAAATCAGGACCGAAGAAACCTCGCCTGCTGTTACCAAGGACGGAACATCACTGGGGGTTTTTGCGAATATCGAATTTCCATACGAGGCGGAGACCTGTTTCCAACGTGGTGCCGACGGCATCGGACTTTTTCGGACTGAATTTCTCTACTTGACCCGAAAAGACGATCCGACCGAAGACGAACATTTCGAGGCGTACAGACACGTTGTCGAGGCGATGCAAGGACGTCCGGTGACGATTCGGACTTTCGACTTCGGTGCCGACAAAAAGGCGGACCGAGTGTTCAGCGAACCGGAACACAATCCGGCGCTCGGTCTGCGGGGTATTCGGTTGGCCTTGAAGCGTTCCGACATGTTTCGCTGCCAACTCCGGGCGATTCTTCGAGCCAGCGCGTTCGGCGACATTCGAATCATGTTTCCGCTCATTTCGACGCTGAACGAGTTCCGCCGGGCCAAGCGGACGATGCTGCGTGAAGCGATGGAAGAGCTGCGTGAACGAAATATCGAATTCAACGACAAAATCAAGGTCGGAATGATGGTCGAGGTTCCGTCCGCCGTGATTACGTTGGATCATTTTCTTCGGGATGCCGACTTTTTCAGTATCGGAACAAACGACTTGATCCAGTATTCAATGGCCGTTGATCGCGGGAACAGCAAGGTCAACGATCTGTTCGTGGCGGAGCATCCGGCGGTTCTTCGATTGTTGCGTTGGACGATCCGTTATGCGAATTGGAGCAGAATTCCGATCTGTCTCTGCGGACAAATGGGTGGCGACCCCTTCGGCGTCGTGCTGCTGCTCGGCCTCGGACTCCGCAACGTGAGTTGTTCCTCGAACAACATCGCCCGGGTTAAAAATATCTGCCGAAAGCTTTCGATCGACGATTGCCGAAAAATCGTCCGGGACGCCATGCGGATGCGCAACGCTTCCGATATCCAACAGTTCGTCAAGGTTCGCGTCCACGAACTGCTGCCCGATGTGTTCGGAAAACGGGAAGAGTAATCGACTTTTTCTGTTCAACGTTGTTGATTGAGATTCGATAAGAGTGTAGCATAAAACGGTCGATCCATCGAATCTTCGGCCTGAAAGGCCAGAGCATACCAGCCCAGGGCAAGGCGTATTCGCCGCCGCCCTGGGACAGGAGGACTCCTTATCAACGGCCGCCCTGTAAGGGCAATGGAATGTCGGTGTTGCATTGCCCTTACAGGGCGACCATTCTTTGGGGCATTTCGTAACCCAGAGCGGCGCCTTCGGCTCTGCTCTGGGCTGTTATATACCGTAGCACGGTAAGGCGGCTGCCTTCGGCTTCATCGACGCCGCCTTCCGTTGGTCGGCTCATCGTTCGGCGGTATTTGACTTTACGAAAAAAAGCGAAACGGTAAAACCTTTTCTCAAAATGTCAGTCGAATGCCGTTTCGCAGTATACAATGCCCTTTCAGGGCGAAAAACGGACGTATTTGCTCGAAGAAAAAAACTTAACGAAAACAAACGACCATGCAACGCCGTGACCTTTTGAAAACCGTGGCTCTCGGAGCTTTTTCTGCAACGTTCGGAGCATTTTCCTCAAAAATTTTCGCGGAAGAAAAACGCTTGGAAAAACATCCGCTTCGTCTGGGGGGACCGCTTTTCGTTTCGGACGCCGATCCCGAGGCGTGGGCTCAACGGGCCGTCGACCTTCGTTATCGTGCCGTTTACGCTCCCAATGTCAATCTCGCCGACAAGGACCGGATTAAAGCGGTCGTCGACGCAGTCGAAAAACGAAATCTGATCATCGCGGAAGTCGGTCGCTGGGTCAACCTGATGGACGCCGACCCGGAAAAACGAGCAAAAAACCTGCAAACCGTGACCGACGGCCTCGCTTTAGCCGACGAACTGAATGCTCGGTGTTGCGTCGACATCGCGGGGAGTTTCAACAAGGAAAGTTGGTACGGACCGGATCCGAAAAACGTCGGCGACGAGTTTTTCGATCTCGCCGTTGAAAATGCACGAAAAATCATCGACGCGGTGAAACCGAAACGGGCAAAGTTGGCGTACGAAATGATGGGATGGGCGATTCCCGATACGGCGGACAATTATCTACGGCTTGCGAAGGCGATTGACCGACCGGCGTTCGGCGTGCATATCGACGCCTGCAACATGATCAACTCGCCGGACAAATTCTGGAACAACGGTCGGATGATCGACGAGGCGTTCGACAAACTTGGTCCGATGATCGTCAGCGCCCACGCCAAGGATCTCCAATGGGTTACGGAATTGAACGTCCATTTCGTCGAATGTATGATCGGCGAGGGGACTCTCGATTACGGAACGTATCTGAAACGGCTTGCGTCGTTGCCGAACGACGTTCCGCTGATGATCGAGCATTTCAAGACCGCCGAGGAATACGACCGCGCCAAGCAACATATTTTCAAGGTTGGCGCCGAAAACGGCATCGCCTTTGAGTATCTGTGACGCCGAAAACGGGAGGGGTGAAAGAGTGAGAGGGTGAAAGGGTGAGAGGGTGAGAGGGTGGGAGAGATGCAACCGCTTGATAGAACGCGTCTTGCATTTTCCCTTTCACCCTTTCACCCTCTCACCCTTTCACCCTTTCACCCTTTCACCCTCTCACCCTTTCACCCTTTCACCCTTTCACCCAAAAGTTGGCGGTTTATTTTCTGGCGAAAGCCTAATCGCCGGGCGTCGTTCTTTCACGGCGCCGTTACGATTCTTCCTCTTCGCTTTCCTCTTGACGGACACTCTCTTCCAAAACCCAAGCGAGACGACCGAGGAGACGAAAATAGAGAATCGTGAAAAAGTTGACGCCGAAAAACCCGAAAAGAAACGAGAGAACAGCTAACAAGGTTCCATCGAAAAATCGGGAAGCCAATGTAAAAACGCCGACGAAAACGAATTCCGGAAGCAAAATAAAAAGAGCGACCAAACCGTAATACCTCGACCAAATTCCGGTATAGCGGGCAAATGTCGAGAACGTTCTCGCGGCGACCGGCGTGAAAAACGAATCGGTCTCCATGCAGGAAAGAAAGAAAAACGGAAAAACGATCCAATGCGATAATCGCATCAAAAAATAATCACGGACAATGACGGCAGAATTTGCGACCAAGACCGTTTGTCCGAACGGCGTCATTTTTTCGAGGTAGAGATCGCCCGGAAAAAAGGAGCTGAAAAAATACCCCGGCGTCGCGGCAAGGATACTGTAGCAGAATATAAAGAAAAAGAGTCCGAGACTGCCGGCCAGAGAAAACTCGAACCATTCATCGAAATCATCGTTGGCGTCGGTCGAAAAATGAAAGACGCTCCAACAGTAATTCGTCTGCAACGTCGCCCACAGCATCAACAGGGTGCCGCCGAAGGCCAGGCTGACGACGATGAAGAGTCCCGGCAGCAGATTGCCGAGGAGAATCGCGCCGCAGGCAAGTCCCGTCGACAACAAGACACGGAGCATGACCCGCCAAGTCAACAGCGGCGTGAACAGACCGTCCGTCAGCGGATATTTCGGTAACGGTCGAGGACGGAAGGGAACCACATCGGCGGCGGATTCGTGAGCCTCCGTTTTTTTTCTCTTCTTCTGCTTTTCCCGTTTTTTTCGTTGCAGCATCGTCTCAAGATTGACGTTGTCGTCCGAAAATTCCGTTTTCCGGGAAGCACCGGAAAAGATTCGTCCCGGAACCGTTCGTTCCTCGGGCTGCTTGGCGCCGTGGATTTCCTTGTCGAGAGACCCGTCGACATAACGATAATCCGTGATGGTCCGGGCGACGGGGCGCGGCGGCTCCGATTCGGCGAGATTGATCGCGTAGGCGTCGCCGCCGCCGTCGTTGGAGAGCTCCGGTTGAACGAGTTCCTCTTGGGGAACCGCTTTGATTTCCGTTTTTCTTCCGCAATCGGGACAGGTCTTGGTTCCGCCGATTTCCGACTCGGCGGCGTACATTCGGGTCCCGCAAAGTTCGCAGACGACGGGAACGAGCGGCTCTCGGGAAGCGGAAGCATCCTTTGCGATTCCGAAGGTCGATTGTCCTTCAAACGTCGACGGCTGCGGCGTCGACATCGTTTTTTCGGGTTTCGGTGGAACGACCGTTTTCGTATCGCAATCGGGACAGATCAGCTCTTGACCGACTTGATCTTCCGTGGCGTACAGGATCGTGTTGCAGAGTTTGCAGTAAACGGGAAACCGGCTCGACCAATCTTCCAGCGGGGTGGAATCGCCGTCGCGAACGCCGTAAGTATTTTTCGTTATCGGATTGCCGCATCCGAGCATGATCTTGTCGAGCGTGTCGTTTGTCCTTGCATCGATCTCTTCGGCGATTTTCGGCGGAACGATCATTGCCGTACCGCAATCCGGACAGACGACTTCCTCGCCGATCTGTTCTTTACGAACCGCGATGTTCGTATGGCAGACCCGGCATTCCAGTGACGCGAATTCCCTGCGATGTTGCATGTCGCGAACATCAAGGGGTTGCGCGTCGGCGGCATAAAGCCGCGAAGGATCGACCGCCTTGATCGTACTCTCCGCGGGGACCGTCAGTTCGAGATAGCAAACGGGACAGTGTAATTTTTTTCCGACGGCCTCCGCTTCGACCTTGAGCGGATGTTGGCAGCGAACGCAACGAAAACGAATCAAACTCATGGAATCAAACGCCCTTCGCGGTTTGCCGCGTCGCCTCCGACGCGATGGAAGCAGGACCGACTCAATCCCGAAATTTATCCGAACACGCGGCGAATATACTCGACACTCCGCCGAAACACTTCGACAGCGGGCAGCGTTTGCGGCGTTCCGTTTTCCGCCGCCTGTTCGAGGACGAGATGCGGCATTGCGGGAATCTTCTTCAGTCCGGCGGCCAGGCGAACGTTGTCGATATCGCCGTCGCCATAGAATTCGCTCCAAATATTGTCGATCGATTGCCGAAGATGAACTTCGACGGATCGGTTTCCATAGAGCTTCAGGTGATCGAAAACCGCGACTTGGGAATTGCCGCAACCTCGATACGACCAATGTTCCTCGAAGCAAAGCGAAACGTTCGCCGGGTCCGTCCCGCAAAGAATGTGGTGAAATTCACGACCGCCGAATTCGAGTTCCGTCGTGTGATAATGAAACGCCAACGAAACGCCGACGTTTTTCAGCCCGGCTCCGAGCTTGTCGAAATTTTTTGCTTGAAAAATCAGTTCGGCATCCGACTTCGCTTTTTTCGCCGCCGGATTGACGACGAGAATCGCCGTTCCGAATTCTTTCGCTTTCGTTCCAAGTTCGAGCAAGCGAAGGATTTCGGCGTCTGCCGCGTTTTCTTCGTGCAAATTGGCCCCGGAATAGATCGACCGCATCGACAAGCCGTGTGCCGCGAGTCGTTTTCCAACATGAGCGGCATCGGCGGCCGATCCGAGTGAGGGTTCGATACCGTCGACGCCGACGCTCTTAAGTTCGTCAAGTCGTGTCCAGAAATCAATCTTTTCGCGACCGTAAATACTGTTGCAGGTATACTGATTGACCGCGACATGGGGTTTGTCGTCTTGGCCGAACACGATCCCGGTTGACAGGACGGCGCCCGTCACGGCGAGAGCGGAAGTCAAAAAACGGCGTCTTTGCATGGTCTGGATTGTTTATCGTTGTTGGAATTCCGCTTTGGAGCCGTTTCAAAATAACCTTTACAATTGCACAAAAAACGAACATTTTCATTGTTTGTTTTTTAACACGGAACAGACGGAAGGACGGAAAAACACGGAATTCTTCATTTCCGTCTATTCCGTTATTCCGCGTATTCCGTGGTTGAAAATGTACGATTGTAAAAGTTGTTTTGTTACAGATCCTTACGATCAAGGCGCGAAGCGTGTTTTTTCAATCAAGAGTTCGATCAACGAAAAAGACCGACACCTCGAACCTCGCGGACGAAGACGCCGGTCTTACCGTTATCGATTCGGGTTCGAAACGATCGGGAAAACGAAAGAACTATTTTCCGGATTTGATTTTCCGCAGAATATAGCTCCGGACGTCTTCTTCGAGATGGATCGGAATTCGCACGGCTTTGGTTTCGCAGCCGTATTTTCCCGTTCCCTTCGGTCGACCGGCCCGCTTGACGGCCTTCTTCACGACGTCCGCGGTTTTCGTAACAGCCGATTTCTTCGCACTCTTTTTGGGCATCGTCATCTCCTTTGTGAGAGTCTCGTACGATTCCGCAACCAAACCATGTTACGGATCTTTCGCTTGCATTATAGCCACGTGAAGGAGAAAAGAAAGACCTTTTCCATATTATTCGAGGAATTTTATCCTTTTTAGTGGAAAATGACGAAAATTTTCATTGAATTTCGTTAATTATCGTTAAAAAACGTTTCAATCGAGTTCTCGCATGAATCTCAACGGGTTTTCGGCGGTTCGCTACAAAGTTGAACGAATGCTTCACGAACCATCGCGATTTGCTCCGGACCGACGATCATATAACGATGTTTGCCGTTTTCGTTCGGCGTGAAGGTCGTCTGACCATCGTCAAGCACTTTGACGGTTCCACGCGGCGACAGATCGAAATATCCCCGGTTCGGTCGCGCAACGTAAAGAACGCTGGTCAAGTCGTAGGTCGGCTGCGAATTGTCCAGACCGCGATAGAATTCGTAAGCGTCCTTGAGCGGATGGTATTTCACGTAATTGTAATCTTCTTTCATGCTCGCGGCGGGATGCTGGATCAGGCGACCGATTTCGTGACCGCTGAACACCATTTCGGTCGGCCAGTCCGCGATTACCTTTTGGGCGCTCGGGATGTCGATCTTGACGTTGTATTCCTTGAATCCCGGCGGCTCGTTGAACGCACCGGCCATCAGGGACAGATATTTGACCTTCTTGGCGATCAGTTCCTTGCCGTTGAGCGGCGAGACGTCGTCGGCCGGCGTGTCGAGCAGCCTTGCGAAGTTCGTGAAGAATCCAACCTGCACCAAAACGACGGAATTGTCCGGTTCGCTGGCGAGCAGTTTTCTCAGGAACGGCACGGCATCGGGCAGCTTCGCGGAGTCTTCCGGCGTGATCGTCCGGGGATAGCGCGGTTTGCCGTCGTCGCCTTTCAGTTCGAGCACTTTACGATTGTACTTGCCGTCTTCCTTCGCCATGCCGTTTTTCACGACGGCGATCGGAATATCGGTCCGGCCGTAGAACGTGTTGAGCACGTCGATCATCGGCGCGACGTAGGGACTGTCCTTGGTCGTCGTGATCGCGAGGACCTTGCATTCGTTGCGGTCCTGTAAGGCGTGGATCACGGCCAATGCCATCGAGTCGTCGACGTCGTTGCCGAGATCGGTATCGAAGACGAACCTCACCGGTTCCGCAGCATACGTCGAAACGGCGAGCGTCAAGGCCAAAAAGAAAACAAAAATTCGTTGCATGATTCGGTTCCTTTCAAAAGGGGGGGAATGGGCGATCAACGGAACAGGTCGACAAACGTCAAGGTCCCATCAATCAGTTGACCGTGTTGCATGTCTTCGGAATACAGTGTCGAGCAGCCGTTTTCCAAGGCCGTTGCAACAACCAGACTGTCGAAATAAGAATATCGATATCGCTCCATGATCCGCACGGCGGAGAGGATCGTTCGCGAGTCGAAAGGGACAACTTTGAATCTTGTGTTTACCGAGAAAACCACCAATTCGATTTCTGAATAATTGCGGTGGTATTTTCTCGAAAGAACATTCGCCAACTCGTTGATATTGTTCAATCCCGTGAGAAAAAGACCTTTCTCCACCGCTCGGTATATTTTATCCCGTTTTTCAATATCCGTGTCGGAAAACAAATAGACGAGGATGTTCGTGTCAATGAATATTCTAACGCTCATTGGCTTCCTCGCGGTTAAATTTCCAACCTCGTGTATCAAGGCGAACGCAATTGAATAGCGATTTGAGCTCTTCAAACGTCCATTCTTTTTCGCCGCCCGGATCGACGGCCTCTCTGACAGGACCGGATTCCCGATCCGGTTTCGTGAACAGCACGACGACGTTTTGTTCGTCGTCGAAGGGAACCTCTTCGGCGAGGCGGACGATTCCGTCGCGATAAATTCCGGGGACCTTGTATTCCATGGGGACGATCCTTTCAATTCTTTCGACGCCTTGCACTGTTTCGCGGCAGGGCGTTTTGTCTATTCGGACGATATGGTCTTGGGGCTCACAGGCACTCGATTCAACGGCGTCAAACCGAGAATCGTGAACAACAGGAAAAAGAACGTCAAAGCGTAAGGAAATCCGATAAGAAAATACTCGACACCGAACCGGATCAGTCGCCCACTTCCCGCCAAGGCGTCTCTCGGCAAGCAATTGGCGACGGCCATTCCCGGCGCAAGAACCACATCGCCGAGATCGATGCGCCATTGAGGGATCGGATGCTCGACCGGATCGGGGCCGAACGTATCGACACAAAGGAGAATCCACATCAACATGACGGCCAAACCGATCGGCATGGCAAAAACGATTCCAAAGGGAATCGCCCACAAGCCCGAACAAAACGACCATTTCCAGAGCGGCATGTGAAATTCGATCCGGTTCATGATTCCTTCGTTTGTTTTAAACACGGAACACACGGAACGTCGGAACATACGGAAAAGAGTTTCATCGGAATTCCGTCTTTTCCGTTATTCCGATTGTTCCGTGGTCTTAAAAACTATCGATTCAGGAACCGCTTGGCATTTTTTCGTTCGTCGTCGAGCATCGCGGCGATTGTTTCAACGGCTCCGGCAACGTCGAGCATCGACGCATCTTTCTCCCAACGCCATTTCGTTTCGATTTTTCCTTCCGCGAGCCCCTTTTCGCCGAGCACGATGCGCAACGGAAAGCCGATCAGGTCCGCGTCCTTGAATTTCACGCCGGCTCGCTGGTCGCGGTCGTCCACGATGCAGTCGATTCCCCGCTTTTCCAGATCGTCGTGCAACGTCTTGGCGAGTTCCATCATTTTTTCGTCGGCGACCTTCATCGGACAGATCACGACTTCGTACGGAGCGAGATTCACCGGCCAGATGATTCCCGATTCGTCGTACGACGTTTCGATCAACCCGGCGATGATCCGATTCACGCCGATTCCGTAACAACCCATGATGATCGTTTTTTGCGTTTCGTCGGCATCGAGGAATCTCGCGTTCAGGCTATCCGAATATTTCGTTCCGAGTTTGAAAACGTGTCCGACCTCGATCGCCTGCCGGATTTTCAGTTTATGGCAGCATCGGGGACACGGGTCGCCGTCGGTTGCGTTACGTAAATCGTCGATCGACGTCGGCCTGAAATCCCGATACGGACTGACGTTGACGAGATGCTTTTCGTCCTTGTTGGCCCCGGTTACGGCGTTGACGACTTCCAGCACGGCGTGGTCGGCATGGATCGGAATTTTTTCCACCATCCCGACGGGGCCTGCGAAACCGACCGGCGCACCGGTCACGCGCTGGATCGTGTCCGGATCGGCGAGTTCCAGTTTTTGAACTTTCAGCGAACGGCGAATTTTGTTCTCGTTGGCTTCGTGGTCGCCGCGCACCAAAACCGCGACCGGCTTGCCGTCGGCAAGGTAAATCAACGTCTTGATCAACCGAACCGGCTTCACCTTGAGAAACTTGCAAACCTGTTCGACGGTATGAGCACCCGGCGTGTCGAGTTCCGCGATTTCCTTGAGCAGCACGTCGGATTTTTCCGGTTTGTCCTTGCCGCAACCTCCGATTTCCGCTTTCTCCGTGTTCGCGGCGTAACCGCAGTTCCCGCAGTGAACGACCTTGTCCTCGCCGTTCGGACTCGGAATCATGAATTCGTGCGACGCGTCGCCGCCGATCGGCCCGGACTCCGCTTCGACCGGCAAATACGGCAAACTGCAACGACCAAAAATTCTGCAGTAAGCGTCGTACATGGTTTTGTACGTTTCGTTCAGCGATTCCAGCGACGTGTGGAAGCTGTAAGCGTCTTTCATGATGAACTCGCTGGTCCGCAGCACGCCGAATCGGGGTCGCTCCTCGTTCCGGAATTTCGTCTGGATCTGGTACAGCGTGAGCGGGAGCTGTCGATAACTCGATACGAAGCGAGAAACGAGATCCGTGACGATTTCCTCGTGGGTCGGACAGAAAACGATCGGAACCTTCTTCCCGCCGCGCGGCAGGCTCGCTTTGACAAGCACGTCGCCAAACGCTTCGACACGGTTTGTCTGTTCGTAAAGCGAGATCGGACACATTGCCGACATGAAAAGTTCGACGGCTCCGGCCCGATTCATTTCTTCGCGAACGATCGCCGTCGCTTTTTGGAGCGAACGAAGTCCGAGCGGCAAATAAGTGTAAGCTCCCGCCATGACCTGGGTGACGAGCCCGGCGCGGAGCATCAAAACGTGGGACGGTATTTCAGCGCCTTCCGGCGTCTCCTTCATCGTGGGAATCAGAGTCTTGGACCAGTACATCGCAGTGGAGAGTTGAAAGTGGAGAGTGGAGAGTTTGAAGACAAATTATCTCCGCCAAGCTGCCGATTGTCAAGGCAAAGACGTTATTGTTCACGAGGATTGCAAAGTCGGAATTTAGAACCCGAGGAGTTTGAGGACGGAGGCGGGATTCCACTGGATTTGTTCGGTTCGGGCTCGAAGAATCGGCTCCGAATCCGGTAAAAGACGCAAAACCGACACCGCTGCGTTCGTCAACGACGCGAAAACCGCTCCCAAACCCGGACGGCTCGTCCAATGACGATCCTCGTCCCACCAACGGTCCTTCACGAAGTGCAGGCAGTTTTCCACCTGCCAGTGGCCGCGAATGAAACGCAAAAGATCAAGCAGCGATACCTGCGACGGGTCCAAGCTCGTCACGTAATATCGCCGCTCCTGAAAAAGAATTTCTCCGTTCGGAGAACGGCGAAGAAAATCAAGCCGAATTGCGATTTGACAGCCGTGCAGCCCTAACGACTCACGCAACCACTCGGCGTCAGCGAGATTGTACCAAAGACGACGCACCTCATCGACGCCCCTTTTTTATCGACCGTTTCCACGCTCGGAGGGCCGATCTTTTCGTCGCTGAAACAACAATCAAGAGCCTCGACGGTCTCGGGTTGATTCTCCTTGACGCGGAAAAGATAATGGCAACCGTTGTCCTGCAAGACCTCCAGGAGCGGTCGTTGCAGGAAGATCGCATCGCCGGTCAATAAATTCAGTAACGGATAATGATGGAGAAGCTCTTGCAGCCCCCGTTGCCATTCGGCCTTCAGGCAGCCCGGCTCGTTGGTTTTCGACTTGCCGACCTGCCATTGCGAGATCGCGAGTTTCAAATCGTGCAAAAAAACGTTCAGGAGAATTTCGGGATCACCGTTTTCGTCAAGCCCTTGGCAACAGGTCTTGCCGTCGACGGCGGCGGTGAGAAAGCGGTCGGAGCCGGTAAGTTGGGGTTGTATCCACTCGGCGAAGGCTTGGCGGAACTCCGCGAGAGAGAGCTTGGCGAGGGACCGGGAGATACAGGTCGCACTGGGTTTTTCAGGCCGGGTGAAGCCAAGGGGTTCACGGAGGCGATCCCAATTGGCTTCGGCCCAGCGGACGAGGACGGCCATTTCGTTGATTCGGGCGAGGAGTCCGAGAAAAACGAGGGCGCAGAGGGCGGGATAGGGAAATCGAACGCCTCGCGGATCGCGGGGGTCGGTGAGTTTTTGAAAGATGGCGGGCAGATCGGCCAATTGTTGAGCTTCCATGACTTCCTCCTTGAAATCCGGATGGGTAAAAACAGTCCTCCACCCTTCCTATACGAAGCCCAAGCCGAA
>JAVBQW010000209.1:0-5660 GCA_031548665.1 Thermoguttaceae bacterium | reverse complement strand
GGTTCCGTGAAATCCGCTTCCTGACGGGCGCGGCTCTGAAATACTATCTTTTTATCACGACCCGAGCACGATGACCTTCCTTTCGATCGGTTTTTTGGCCTGCGGCCTTGCGGCGGCGATTCCGGTGTTTATTCACATGATTCATCGGCAGAATCTGCGTGAGTTGCCCTTTGCGACGCTCCGCTTTATCCGGCTCAGCGAACAGAAGACCCGGAACAAACGCCGAATCCAGGATCTTCTGCTGATGCTGCTTCGCATGGCGGTACTCCTCTTGATTGCGATCGGTTTGGCGAATCCGACGGTTCGTAATTTGAGCAATCTATGGGGCGGCGCCCAGACGTCGGCCGTCATCGTACTCGACAACTCGGCCAGCATGGGCCTCGTCGACGGCGACCGGCCCCGTTTGGAAACGGCGGTCGGTGCGGCGGAAAAGATTCTCGACGAACTCGGCGGCGGCGACAACGTCGCGGTGATCGTTCCTTGTGGTCCGGCGTTCCCGGAAAACGGCCAACTTTTTACGAGTCAGGACAAGGTCCGTAAAGCTCTCCGTGAAACCAAGGTTTCCTACGAGAAGGCGAACCTCGCCGTCGCCGTCCAGCAGGCCCGGACGATTCTCGTCAAGGCTCAAACTCCGTCGAAGTTGATCTTCGTGATCAGCGACCAGCAGACGGTTTCCTGGCAGGGACTCGTTGCCGCAACGGCACCCGGCGCAACGGCGTCGACCGCCGCAACGGTCGCTGCCCCCCCGCCGCCGGAAACGCCGGTTGCCGAAGCCTTGGAAAAGCAACTCGCCGAGTCGAAAGACGCTCCGGACGACCTGAACGCTACCGAACGCAAGGAAATGCTGCAAATTCCCGTCGTTTTGGTGAATTGCAATCAGACGCCGAAACCGAACGTCGGGTTGGCCCGACTCGACACGAAAAATGTGATTCCGATCGCCCAGGTGCCCGTTCCAATGGCCGTTCTCTTGAAGAATGAGTCGACCTTGGAGCAGACGCGGCGGCTCGACGTATTCGTCAACGGTATCAAGCAGTACAGCAGCACGGACATCAAATTGGAGCCCGGCGGCGAGGCGTTGCATCCGTTTACGATTATTTTCGATCGCGGCGGCCTCCACAAAGGCGAAGTCCGTTTGGCGGGGAGCGACGGCTGTCCGCAGGACGACAAATTGTACTTCGCGATGGAAGTCGATCAGGGAATTCCCGTAGCGTTGGTCAAGCCGATGAAGCACGAAATTCCGTTCCTTGAGGAAACCTATTACATCGAAAAGGCGCTGTCGACCGGCGCCGGCGGCGTCTCGCCGGTTCGACTGACGACGCTTTCGAAGGAAGAACTCCTCACCGAGCCGCTGCAAAACTACTCCGCCGTGATCTGCGTCGACCTGCCCGCTCCGGAGAAGGACGCCGCCGAACGACTCGTCCAGTACGTCGAGAAGGGCGGCAATCTGATTTGGACCTGCGGCGACAACATCGTGTCCGACGATTACAATCAGCTCAACGCGGAACTCGACGGCAAGTTGATTCCCGTGTCGCTCCTCCCCACACAGACACCGGACATCGATTCCGGACAGGATTCGTGGAACGTCGACATGCTGGACGGCAATTATCCGGCGTTCCGGAATCTGGTCAGTCCGCGGGAGCTGTACACGAAAACGCTGATTTCGAAGCGGGTTCCCTTCGACATGACGAACAGTTCGCTCCCCGCCCTTGCCCGGATGAACGACGGCCAAGCGCTGATCGTACAGCGAAAGGTCGGCAACGGAACCATCACGATGCTGGGGACCGGCGTGTACGTGTCGTGGTCGAACCTTCCGACGCGACCGATCTTCGTGCCGATGATCAACCAGATGGTCTTCCAATTAGCGGGGATCGAGCAGACCCGGCTCCAGACCGTCGCCGGACATCCGCTGAGCTTTACGTTCAAGGACGACGACGTTCCGAAAGCGGTCGAGATCATTCCGCCGTCCGGAGCGGTGCTTCGCCGGGAACTCAAAAAATCCGCCGACGGTCAGGCGACGAATACCTTTGTGTTCGAGGAAACGGATCAGGTTGGCGTCTATCTGCTGCGTCCGCTGGACACGGCGAGACAGGTTCAGATTCCGTTTTCGGTCAATCTGGACGGCGACGAACTGGATACCGCGTTGCTGACGGAAGAAGACGCCAAGGCCCGATTTGGAGCATCGCCATTCGTTTACACGAACGCCGGAGAGCAGATCGACGCGACCTTCGACCAACTGAAACGGGGAACCAGCCTTTGGGACATGTTCCTTTGGACGGTGTTGATCGTGCTGGTCGTCGAAGCGTTCGTTTCGAACCAGTTCACGCAACGCAAAGACGAACAGGAACAAGGAATCGACGTCCGCCAAACGCTGCCCCGCAAGACGCCGTCCCTGACATAAGGCAATTAACCGGCAAGTTTCAGAGCCCGACGCGTCAGCGAGGGAATGTGTTCAAAACACACGACATTTCAAATAATCTTCATTAAAAAGAGCCGGGGGTGTAGGCGGTACTCCGCCGTAGCCCCCGGATGGTTAGTGTTCCGAACAGAATAAAACCTTGGGTATGTTTTTTTCTGGCGAAAACCTAAACGCTTTCCTTCAATCCCAAACCGTCGAAATATTTCGTTGTTCGCCCTGTACTTTTTCTCGGAGCAGCTATAATTCTGATTGAACCAAGTGTCTATCATGCCGATCATCCCCGGTCCTCCCTATCACGTCGTTGTTCGGAGCCTTGTTGATGAGCCCAGCCTATCATTATCCCGCCCTCAAAGAATTGAGTGATCAGCAGGTCCGTTTTGCTCCTCGGGAAAAGAAAATCGAGCAAAGCCGTCGTGCTGAAGAATTGTATCGGACGATTGATCCGAATCTCGAATATTCCTATCGTTTGGTTTGTCAGGGAATCACCGACTTCCGTTCCGACTCCTATCCGGAGGTCCGTTTCGTCGGCAAGCATCTGCTTCGGGATCTTCTTTGCGTCATCGAGGATCTCTTTTACTCCGCCAACGTGTCCATCGAAGAGGTTGACGAAAAAGTTTGGACGATTGAGGAGTTGGCGACCCAGTTCAATGTCTCGACCAAGACGATTTCCCGTTGGCGTCACCAAGGGCTGGTTGCCCGATCGTTTCTTTTCGCGGGCAAAAAGCGGATCGGTTTTCTGCAGGGTTCCATCGATTTTTTCCAGCAGCATCATTCGCAGCGGATCGAGCGGGGCGCCAAATTCAGCCAATTGACCGAAGAAGAAAAGACGCGGATCTTTCGTGTTGCGCGTCGTTTTGCGGGAACCGATTCTTCGCCGACGGATGCCGCCAAACGGATCGCCAGGCACACCGGACGCAGTGTCGAGACGATTCGTGCCATGCTGAAGGTTTTTGACGAGCAGAACAGCGACATTCCGTTGTTTCCGAACCGCAATACGCCTCTTGACGAGGAAACGAAGCGAAAGATTTTTCAGGAATTCCGACGAAACGTTTCCATCGAGCAGTTGGCGAGAATTTTTTGTCGAACTCGGGGCAGCATTTATCGGATTCTCGGACAGATGAGAGCGCGGCGAATTGCCGAATTTGCGCTCGACTTCGTCGACAATCCGGAATTTCCCGGATTCGTGGGGGCGGCGGAGAAACAGATTCTCTCCGACTTCGCCGTTGCCGCTGTCGGAGTATCGAGAAAAAAGCGTCCGCCGGTTCTAAGATTGAACGACATTCCCGATTTCGTGGAAGTCGATGGGGATGCCCCCGAGAAATCCGCCGCCGAAGCGGAAGAAACGGGAGAATCGGGGCTTCCGCCCTATTTGGCTGGACTCTATCGAATCCCGTTGCTTTCCGCCGAGCAGGAGCTTCATCTTTTCCGAAAGATGAATTATCTCAAATTCAAGGCTTCGCGTCTTCGGGACTCTCTGGACCCATCGAGACCGAAGTCGCATCTGATGCAACAGATTGAAACTCTTTACGACAAGGCGGTGGCGACGAAGAACGAAATTGTTTCCGCCAATTTACGGCTTGTCGTATCCATTGCCAAGCGGCATATCGGGCCCTATTCAAATTTTTTCGACCTGATCAGCGACGGCAATCTTTCCTTGATCCGGGCCGTGGAGAAATTCGACTATGGTCGCGGCAATCGGTTCAGTACCTATGCGACGTGGGCGATTTCACGGAACTTTGCCAGGACGATTCCTGTGGAAAAGCGGCATCGCGATCGGTTTCATCTCGGCGACGAGGAGTTTTTCGAAGCGACGGTCGACAACCGCAGCGACTTTCAGATGGAGGAGCGGTTCCAGACGGAACGGGAGATTCAAATCGGTCGACTTCTTCACGAGCTTGACGAACGCGAGCAGCGGATCATCGTCAGTCGCTTCGGAATCGGCCGAACCACCGAGCCGCTCACGCTCAACGAAGTCGGCGAGGAGATCGGCGTCACGAAGGAGCGTGTCCGCCAAATCGAAGCTCGTGCCTTAGCCAAACTGCGAAAAGTCGCCGAAGAAGAGAATCTCGAAATCCCCGGTCTTTAGCCACGTCGCTCGCAACACGATGAAAAAGGATCAGGCTTGACAATCGCCGTTGCGGTCGGTACATTGTCCCCATGTTCTCTCAATACTCCGGCTATGGAACTGTAAAGAAATAACATGTACAAAGAGCCCCGAGTGGAGGCGGTACTCCGCCGTAACTCGGGGGTTGAAGCGGCAGCCAATATTGTACGTTTGTACCGGTTATTTATTTACAGACCCTATCTCTTCGCCAACAACGATGCACATCGCGATCATTATGGACGGCAACGGCCGCTGGGCGCGGCAGCGGGGGCTTCCCCGCTTCGAGGGACATCGTGTCGGCGCTGAGGTCGTCCGAACCGTCACCGAGACCGCCTCCAAGCTCGGCATCGAACAGTTGACGTTGTATTGCTTGTCGAGCGAAAACTGGAAGCGTCCGAAAGAAGAACTTGATTTCCTCATGGTGCTTCTCAAAAATTACGTGATCGGCGAACGGGAAACGATGGCGAAAAACAACATCCGCCTGTCGATCATCGGACGCCGGACGGGAATTCCCGACGACGTGCTTGCCGAGATGGATCGGAGCGTGGAACTTACGACGTCGAACACCGGCCTGCGGCTCTGTTTGGCGATCAACTACGGAGCTCGGGGTGAGATCGTCGACGCCGTGCAGAAAATCGTGCAAAAGGGATTGACGCCGGACGAAATCGATGAAGATTGCCTCTCAAACCATCTTTACACGGTCGGAATGCCGGATCCCGACCTCTTGATTCGAACGGCGGGAGAATACCGTCTCAGCAATTACCTTCTTTGGCAGCTCAGCTACGCCGAGTTCTGGATCACGAAGGAACTCTGGCCGGATTTCAGCATCGATTTGCTGAAGCAGGCGCTCGCCGACTTTTCGAAACGCGAACGCCGCTTCGGCGGTTTGTAATCCGCCGCATCTTTTAGCCGGCACTCCGCTGCATAATTTAGCCGGTACTCCGCTATATTATTTAGCCGGTACTCCGCTATATTATTTAGCCGGTACTCCGCTATATTATTTAGCCGGTACTCCGGCGTTTTCTCGTTTATTTTTTCATATGGCAGTTTTTGTACTTTTTCCCGCTGCCGCAGGGACACGGTTCGTTGCGGCCCACGTGAGGATCTCGATTGCGAATCGGCTCCAATTTCTTCTCGCCG
>JAVBQW010000119.1:0-20816 GCA_031548665.1 Thermoguttaceae bacterium | reverse complement strand
GCCGGTGGCGATGGTCGCGTCGTCGAAGGAGGAGGCGAAAACATGAGTTGACTTGATCAAAATCGAACGAAAAGAATCGACGGGCGTGGAAGGTCTGCGCCGAAAGGGAGCGATGTGACGTTTTTTGTTTTTCGAAGCAGGGCGTACCCGTTTCTCCTTGAACACGCCGCATGGACGTCGCGTTTATCAAAAAACCCGCGAATGATCAACAGAAACTATGTAGCCGGTACTCCGCGTCCCCTTATTTAGCCGGTACTCCGGCGTCTTCTCCGCTCTATTATCGAAACGAGAACATCGGCGCGGCTCTTTTTTGCTCTTGTTTTCGCGTCGAAATCGGTTATCTTATCGCACATCGCAAGCAATTGAGTTTGCCGACTTCTCGCTCTTAGCCGCGTCGCAGGCGACGCGATGAAGTTCCAACCGACACCAACTGCGCTGAAGGTACGCCCATGCTGCCGATCGAACGAATCGATGAAGTAATGCAACTGCTCGCCGCGGGAGGTCTCAGCCAGCGACAGATTGCGAAGCGAACCGGCGTGAGTCGGGTCGTGATCCATCGGCTTGCGACTGGCAAGCGCAAGCCGCGTCCGGAGCCGGAAAACACGGACTGGGGCGCCGACCGGCCAACCAGACCCTTCGAGCGTTGCTCGATCTGCGGCGGGCTCGTCCAATTTCCGTGTCTCGCTTGTATCGTGAAACGCCTTGTCGGAAAAAATGTTATTCGGGACGAAAAAATGGAGCCGCTCGGTTTGGAACTGGAGGGCGACCACTACAAGCGTTATCTCGAAGTCCGATCTTGGCGGGAGCGTCAAGACAACCCGGATTTCTCGGAACTCCCCGAAGCCTGGCCCTTTTAGTCCCCTCATTTAGCCGGTACTCCGACTCCTCAAGAGCCGGGGGTGTAGCCGGTACTCCGGCAACCCAAGAGCCGGGGGTGTAGGCGGTACTCCGCCGTAGCCCCCGGATGGTTAGTGTTCCGAACGGTAGGAAACCTTGGGAGAATTTTTCCAGCGAAAGCCTTAACGACAAAACTATGAAATCGAACGAAAACATGACCCGGGTGAAATACGAGGACGTACGTCACGAAATCTGGAACGCCGACTTGTTATTGTTCCGAAAACGAGAGATCGGTTTATTGGACGGCGTGATCGCGATCGCGGGCCGTGGCGTCCATTCTCACGCCGCGAAGGCGGCCTGGTGGAAGAACGACTTGTTTTGCTTGGAGGTCCGCGAATTCCACGGCGGCAGGGCGGTGAGTTTGTCGAGTCAGGTAAAAAAATATCCGGGCCGAATCGACGTGTTCCGTCCCAACGCCGACAACCGTTGGCCGGACTACGACACGGACAAGGCGTTGGAGGTGATGCGTAAACTGGCGGGCTGCGATTACGGTTATTGGAACGTAATATTGACGGCGATGACGCATCTTCCCGTGTTTCGTATTTTCGTACGACCGGACAGGAGCGACGACACGGCCTTGGATTTACGGCGGCCGCCGTTTTGCAGCCAGGCGGTTTCAATGGCCGACCGCCTGGCCGGCGTGGACCCGACGCCGCAGCTTTCCGATCGATTCACGGAACCCGCCGACTTGGCACGAAGCCCGTTCTACAAATACCAATTTACGCTCGAATAATAAACTCCCCATTTAGCCGGTACTCCGGCGTCCTCTCCCCCCTCGACCGATGAGCGTTCGAATATTCGGCTTAATCCTGTTGACGACGCTGTCGATCTCCCTGTACGCCGATGACTTCATGGAGCAAACAAACTCGCAATGTTTCGACGGAACCTGTTTCAAGAGCCGGGGGTGTAAGCCCTCGGATGCTCCGGACAATCGAACGATCCAACCTCCGGTCGCTTTGGTTCGTGTTGTAAACCAATACGCCAAGGACGGTTCCGTGCGGCAGGACAAAGGCAGCGGCTCGATGATCGAGGAGGATGGCAGGCAATGGATTATTACCGCGGCCCATATTTTCCGCGAGGGGATCGGCAAGGTTTTCGTTACGACGCAGCGGGGAGATCGGATCGACGCCGAAGTCGCGATTCGAAACACCTTGTACGACGTCGTGTTACTGAAATTGGAACGGCGGATGAACGAACAACCGATTCCGCTGGCGAAGACTCCGGCAATTCAAGGCGAGCCGAGTGTCGGTTGGGGATTCGGTCCCGACGGCAGGCTGATCGGCCAACGTGGTACGGTAACCGGTTATGCGGCGACAAACAAATCGCAAACACATGAAACCTTGAAAACATCGGGCCGGGCAAGGGAAGGCGACTCCGGCGGTGCGATTTTGAACGAAAACGGGGAACTGATCGGCTTGCTTTGGGGAACCGACGGCCAATACACGTATTCGACGTACTGCGGACGGTTACGAAAAATCATCGACGAACTGAAACCGATTTCGTCGCAAAAAGAGCCGGGGGTGTCAGCGCAAGATCCGGGGGTGTCAGCCCCCGGATGCTCGCCCCGCCAGCCCGCTCCGATTTTTCAAGAAACACCCCGCGAATCCCCGAAGGTAAAAATCCTCCAAACCGCTCTGATCGAAAAAACGATCTTCGCCTTGGGCTGTACGAGCCCGCCGTCGATCCTCCTGTACTATCTTTTGCGCGGAATCGTTTTCAACCGCGTCAAAAAGAAAATCGTGAAACGGAAACGAAAACAAACCGACTTGAATGACGACTATGCGAAGCAGTTGAACGACTTGTATGAATTATCGGGACACAGCACGACGGCCGACGCGACCCTGGGACGATTATACGACCGAAAATTGCAGGACGCCGAGGAATCGAGCAACGGCGACCTGTCGAACTTCGCTAAGTTGTTACGTAAACAAGTCGCTGACCAGTTTTTACGAATCCATTCCGCCAACCCGAACCCGACAGAATAACCGACGAACGATTCACCGAACGCTTGCGTTTTAGCCGCGCAGCGCGTCGCCAACCTCAAACAACACGGCAAAATCATGCAACTCGGCAAAGATACCTTCGAGGACGCGATCACTCGTTTTCGTAACCGTTCGATTCATACCTACGTGGGACATTGTCTGCTGTTCCGCGGCCAGATCTTGCAAGACGGCGAGTTCGGCGTCCAATCCGGCTGGGACACGGCGACAAACGAATTTATTATCGAGCATTTATTGCGGCTCGACTTGTTGCGACGAAAAATCACGCATAATCCGAGTTCGGTCGACATCAAGACCTTGGAGGAGCGGGCTCGTAGTTTGAGCGTCAAATTGACGGATGAAAAGGACAATTTGGCTCCGCTCGGCGAGGAGATCGCTCGGCCGGCGGGTCGGGAATTCGACTTACCGTACAAATTGGACGGCAGCGACCCGAACATTCCGTTGTTGACCGACGTCAATTTGCGTAACGTCGATGCCCGGATGTTCCTGACGGCGTTGGACCAGCACATCGTGGAGGCGACGCGGCTCGACAGTCGATTTGCGACGTACCGAATCACGCCGAGGGAATCCTTGATGATGTATTCGTCCTTGTGCGAACTGTTCGACGTCGCGACGTCGTTCGGCGGCGACGATAATCGTGTCGCGATTCCTCACGGCGTCCGTCCCAGCGAGGAGCCGCGTGGTCCGAACGCAAGCCCCAACCGCGAATCCACGACGACAACCGCTTAACATTTAGCCGGTACTCCGGCGTTCTAAAACCATGAAAATCCGAGACCGCATCAAGGAATTGCGCAGAATTCCCGCGAAGACGTTGATCCCGAACCCGAAAAACTGGCGAACGCATCCCGACCGCCAAAAGGACGTCTTGAAGGGCGTCCTGTCGGAAGTCGGTTACGCCGACGCCTTGCTCGCCCGGGAACTGCCGGACGGTACGTTGATGTTGATCGACGGACATTTACGTGCCGAAACGACGCCGGAACAGGAAGTCCCAGTGCTGATCCTCGACCTGAACGAATCCGAAGCCGACAAGCTGCTGACGTTGCTCGACCCCTTGGCCGGATTGGCGGGAACGAACGAAGACCTCCTGGCAGAGCTGGTAAAAAATCTTGAGACGGATAATGCCGCCGTCCGCCGAATGCTGGACGAAATGTTGTCGAAATCCCCCGAACTGCCGGATCCCGACGATATGAAGGATCTGCCGATTCCGAATCTGTTTCAGATACTGATCGAGTGCGAATCCGAGGACGAACAGCGCGAGTTGTTCGATCGGTTCAACGTCGACGGCCTGAAATGCAAAATCCTGAACATTTAGCCGGTACTCCGGCGTCGTACCATGCAACTCACCGTAACCTGTCCCATCACCCGTTCGTTCCGTGTCGCGCAAATCGCCGGAATGTTCGACGTCCCCATCGAATCGAAGGCGACGCAAACGTTCAATATCGAGGATCCCCCGCTTGGAGAAGATTGGAAGATCGGCCTGATCGTCGGCCCGTCGGGCAGCGGCAAGAGCACGGTCGCCAGGAAAATTTTCGGAAACGATTTATACGTCGAGGGAAATTGGCCTCAGGACAAAGCGGTCGTCGACGGCTTCGGCGACCTGCCGATCAAGGAGATCACGAAGCTGCTCACGGCGGTCGGTTTCAGTTCGCCGCCGAGTTGGATCAAACCGTACCACGTCCTGAGCAACGGCGAGAAATTCCGTTGCGATTTGGCGAAAGCGTTAGCCGCATCCGCCTGCGGTGCGTTTGCCCCGGCAACAGACGCAAAGCCGCTCGTGGTATTCGACGAATTTACGAGCGTCGTCGACCGCAACGTCGCGAAAATCGGTTCGGCCGCGATCGCCAAGGGAATCAAGTCGGGTCGGATGCCGTGCAAATTCGTTGCGGTAACTTGTCATTACGACGTAATGGACTGGCTGGAACCCGACTGGGTTCTCGACATGGCGACAGGGACCGTGTCAAGGAGGTTGCTTCGGCGACCGGAAATCCGACTCGAAATCGTTCGTTGCGACCGTCGTGCGTGGAAGCTTTTTGCGAGACATCATTATTTGAGCGGAAACCTGGCGAACGGTTGCCGATGTTATCTCGCTTTATGGAACAACGAACCGGTCGCGTTCTGTGCAATGATCGGAATGCTCGGATTCAAGGGCCGTTGGCGTGTTAGTCGAATAGTAACGCTGCCGGATTACCAGGGAATCGGAATCGGGAGCGCGTTCCTCGAAACGATGGGAGAGATATATCGTGCAAATAAAGAGCGATTCAGCATTACGGCGTCGCATCCGTCGATTTTGTCTCACTGCGGCCGCTCGCCGAAATGGAAAACGACCAACGTGATGAAAACCGGTTCGAAGGGCGGCAAGCATCAAGGTTCCGTCGGCCGCGCCGTCATATCGTTCGAATTTATCGGATAATCGCTTAGCCGCGTCGCCTGCGACGCATTGAACCGCCAACCAACCCGATTACCATGTCCCCGAAACGAATATTAACCGACTTCGAAAAGAAGGGAATCATCGCCGTACTGACGGCGGGCTGCAGCCGCGAAACAGCGGCAATTTACGCCAAGTGTTCCCAATGGAAGCTTCGACAAGCGATCGCAGAAGATGGAAAATTTGCCGCCGAAATTGTCAAAGCGGAACAGGAATCCGAAGTCTTTTTCGTCAACAAAATACGCAAGGCGGCGGACAAGGAACAATATTGGAGAGCCGCCGCCTGGGCCTTGGAGCGTCGTTTTCCGAACCGTTACGCGGCCCGTGGAGCAGGAACCCTGACGATGGAGCAAGTTCGGCAAATCGTTTCAAGGCTCGCGGATATTGTCGTTCAAGAAATTCCCGGCGGCTCTGAACGTCGAAAAATTTTGCGACGGATACACGACCTCGTCAAGTCGGGTGAAACGGAAATCTACGAAATCCCGCACGTCGAACAGGATGACATCGCGCAGGAGCCGGGGGTGTAGGCGTACTCGCCGTAACCCCCGGATGGTCGAAACAACGGAAGATTCAACTGATGAGCAACACCACCGACGACCTCCTTCGATACTTTTTCTTCAGCTTGGCGTCGAAACACCGCGCCGATCGCCGACTGACGGAAATTCAATCGCTCGACAATCTGCTCGATTGGTCGAGAAAATTCTTGCCCCATCATTTCAGCGTGGATCCGTCGACGATGCATCGTTGGCTCGGCGGCCAACTGGACAAGGCGAGAACGAATCGCGGAACGAAATTGAATCTCCTGGCTCCGCGTGGTTCGGCGAAGTCGACGGTCGCGACCCTGGCGTTTCCGTTGCGTGAATTGCTGGAAGAGCGGGAGCCGTATATTTGGATCGTTTCGGATACGATGTCGCAAGCTCACGCGCATTTGGAGAACATCAAATCGGAGTTGTTGGAGAATCGTCAATTGGCATCGCGATATCCCGACGGTTGCGGAAAAGGACCGGTTTGGCGAAACGGAGCGATTGTTTTGCGCAACGGTTTCGCGATCGAAGCTTACGGTACGGGACAACGACTTCGAGGTCGTCGACGCAAGGAACATCGACCGACCTTGATTGTCTGCGACGATTTGCAGAACGACAATCACATCGTTTCGGGCTCGGCGAGAGATCGGTCGCGGTCCTGGTTTCACGGAACCCTGCTCAAGGCGGGAACGGCGACGACGAACGTTTTGAACCTCGCGACGGCCTTGCATCGGGAAGCGATCGCCATGGAATTGATTGCGAAGCCGGGTTGGATTTCCCATGTTTTCAAAGCGATCGAACGTTGGCCGGACAACATGTCGCTCTGGGAGGAATGGGAAACGATTTATTCGAACGTCGAGAATTTGCGGAGCATGGACGATGCCACAAAATTTTACGAGAAAAACCGTAACGCGATGAATGCCGGAGCCGTGGTGCTTTGGCCGAAGCACGAACCGTTGTATACCCTCATGAAAATGCGTGCGGAAAGCGGTCGGACGGCCTTCGAAAGGGAAAAGCAGAATTCGCCGGTCGACCCGGACCATTGCGAATTTCCGGAAACATATTTCGACGAAACGATCTGGTTCGAACAATATCCGAACACGATTCGGCTCAAGGCCCTGGCGTTGGATCCGAGCAAGGGGAAGAATTCGGCGATCGGCGACTTTTCAGCCTTCGTTTTCGTCGCATTGGACGCCAACGGTTTGTATTACGTCGACGCCGATTTGGCCCGGCGTCCCGTTCCTGAAATCGTTGCGCAAGGTGTTGAGTTGTACAATAAATTTCGTCCGGATATTTTCGGGATCGAGGTCAACCAATTCCAGGAACTGTTGAAAGACGATTTCGAAACGGCGTTCACGGCGGAAGGAATTCCTAACGTTGCGGTTTGGCCAATCAAAAACACGATAAATAAAAACGTCCGAATTCGTCGTCTTGGACCGCTGTTGTCGTCGAAACGCCTGAAATTCAAGGCTGGATCGCCATCCGTCCGGATTTTGCTCGACCAGTTGAGATCGTTTCCCGTCGGCGACCACGACGACGGGCCGGACGCCCTCGAAATGTCGATCCGGATGCTCGACGACCTGACCAAGGACCATTGGACCAACGACGAATTTTCAGAACGTTTTCCAATTTCAACGAGATAACCCTCTTCTTAGCCGTCGAGCCTGCTCGACGCTCGGAGCTTGACCATGCAACATTTACAGAAACTCCAGCGACAACTCGTCGAGGCGTTCCTCGACCTCGACGACCGCTATGTCGATCCCTACGAACCGTTCCACGACGACGGCGAACACTGGACGACGGCCGGCGGAACGGCAAGCCTCACGGAATCCGGTTTGAAATCGGTTCGGGAAGAATGTCGCTCCCTTGTTTTATCGAACGAATTCGCGATCAACGCTCTCGAAAACCGTATCAATTTCGTGATCGGCCAGGGACATCGTTATCACGTCGTCCCGAAAAAAGAGGAAGACGCCGACGTTGCCGAACGAACACAGGAGTTGTTGGACGAATTTCTCGACCGGAATGACTGGACTCGACGCCAACAGGAAATCATGCGTCGACAGGACAGAGACGGTGAGGTTTTCCTCCGGCTTTTCCCGAGTCGACAAGGGTTGATGCAAATTCGATTCGTCGAGCCGGATCAGGTATTTTCGCCGAAGCAACTCGCCGACGACCCGTGTTCGACCTTCGGAATCCAATCCGACCGCGACGACGTCGAAACCGTGTACGGATATTGGATCGACGAACAGTGGGTCGACGCGTATTCGATTCAACATCGAAAATCGAACGTCGACGGCAACGTCAAACGGGGAGTTCCGGTGTTTTATCCGGTTCGGAAAAACTTGAAACGCGCCGAAAAGTTGCTACGAAATATGAGCGTCGTCGCGGAAATTCAATCGGCGATCGCGTTGATTCGAAAACATTCGACGGGCGGCGCGGAATCGATTCGTCGTTTCGTCCAAAACCAAGCCGACGCTTCGTCGGCGAACGCGTCGACGGGAAAAATGAAAACGTTTCAACATTTCACGCCGGGAACGATCATCGACGCCGGCGGCGGCATGGAATATGAATTTCCCATCGCGGCGATCGACGCTAGTCGATATATTCTCGTACTGCAGGCGGAACTTCGCGCGATCGCTTCCCGTCTCGTGATGCCGGAATTCATGCTTTCCAGCGACGCTTCCAACGCGAACTACGCCTCGACGATGGTCGCCGAAGGCCCCGCCGTCCGAATGTTCGAGCGGATGCAACACCAGATAATCGCCGACGATTTGCGGTTGTTCAAAAAAGCGTTACAGAATGGAATCGACGCCGGTCTTCTTCCCGTCGACGCGTTACGGAAAGTTTCGATCCACGCGATCCCGCCGATCCTCGCCGTTCGAGACCGGCTCAACGAGGCCAAAGCGGACGAAATTCTTTTCAACCTCGGCGTCCTCTCGAAGCAAACCCTTGCGATGCGGTACGGACTCGATCCGCAGCGGGAAAATTCGTTGCAGTGTCATTGCGAATAACGTCAACCCTTTTTGAACGCGTCGTAGGCGACGCGGCTAAACAACGACATGGAAATTTTACAGGAAATTACGAACACCCGGCGTCGTGACGTTCGCGTCGATCGGGAATCGGGCGTCTTGTTCGGCGTCAAGATCATCGGCTGCAACAGTCGAAACGGTCGCGAATATCCGAACGACACGCTCCGTGAAGCGATTCCGCTTTACGAAAATTCGAAAGTCAATCTCGACCATCCGGACGGCGATCCACGTCGACCGCGAAGTTATCAGGATCGTTTCGGCGTGATTCGGAACGTCGAACTCCGTGAAAACGAAGGACTTTACGCCGATTTTCGTTTCAATCCGAAACATCCGGTCGCGGAACAACTCCTTTGGGATGCGGAACACGCCCCGGAAAACGTCGGGTTCTCCCATAACGTCGAAGCCGTCGTCCGCCGGGAAAACGAGAAGACGGTCGTCGAAAAAATCGTTTCCGTACGGAGTGTGGATCTCGTCGCCGATCCCGCGACCACGGCGGGACTTTTCGAATCGGAAAACGATTTCACTGAATCCGTCTCCGATGAAGACGTCAAAGATGTTTGCGAAAGGATTCTCGAAGAATTGCGCAACGTTGTCCCGGAATTGAACCGTTTGATGGAAAAACGACAAACAATTCCGATCGCCGATGCGAAGCCGACCAGCCGCGAACAATTCGTTCCGGAAAAACAACTCGACTCGAAAACGTTCGCCAAAATGATTACCCGATAGTTCCCGTCATCCCCACGAAGGCGGGGACCTAGAGAACAAAATCACTTTTCCGTTGCACAGCTCGTCAAAAGAGGGTGCAAATAATAAACAACGCCTTTCGTCTGGGTCCCCGCCTTCGCGGGGATGACGGAAGAACAAACGCAACCTTACTTCACACCACTCTCTCATGAAAACGATCAATTATCGTGAACTTCGTAAGCGGTTCGAACTGGACGGCGCGGCCAAGACGGTCGAGCATTTCTCGGAAGCCCTTGAAAACGGCGACCTGAAAGCGGACGATTTCAGTATCCGCGATCTCGCCGAGGGGCTCGTTCCTGACGGCAGCCGATGGTTGCGCGAACTCGATCCGCGCAACGGAAATATTGGAACGCCGCTGCTTGAAGACGGGAGCTCGACCTTCCTCAACATCGCCGGCAAGGTGATCGAGTCGAAAATCCTCGAATCGTACAATCAGGAAGTCTTCGCGGTTTCGAAACTTGTCGCCACGATTCCGACACGGCTCGACGGCGAAAAGATTCCCGGAGCGGCGTCGCTTGCGGATGGCGCAACGGTTATTCTGCCCGGTGAAGCGTATCCGACCGTCGGTTTCAGCGAGGATTACATCGAGACGCCGAACACCACGAAGCGCGGCCTCATCGTTCCCGTAACGAAAGAAGCCGTGTTCTTCGACCGGACCCACCTGATCTTGAGCCGGGCCGCCGAAGTCGGCGAAACGCTCGCGCTCAACAAGGAAAAAAGGATTCTCGACGTCGTTCTCGGTGTTACGAAAACGTACAAGTCGAACGGAACGTTGCTCGATACGTATTCCTCCGCCGCGACTCCGTGGAAGAACCTGCTCGCCGGAAACAAACTCGAAGATTGGACGAACATCGATGCCGCCGAGAACCTGCTCGGTGCGATTCTCGATCCGACGACCAACGAGCCGATCCTCATCGAACCGGACGTCCTGCTCGCGATGCCCGGCAAACGGCACGTCGCCCATCGGCTGCTCCACGCTTCGGAAATTACGTACAGCGACTCGGCGTCCAGCGCGATGTCGGCGATTTCAAATCCGTTTTCGAGATACAATCTCGTAACGAGCCGCCTCGCCCAACGTCGCCTAGTCGCCTCGGGACTCACGGAAACGGTCGCCGCCGACGTCTGGCTGCTCGGCAATTTCAAGAAGGCGTTCGCCTACATGGAAAACTGGCCGATTACCGTTACACAGTCCGCCGCCGGCAGCGAAGCCGACTTCACGCAGGATATCGTCGTTCGTTACAAGGCGTCCGAACGTGGTACGCCGGCCGTCATCAATCCGCGCTACGTCGCGAAATGCACGGGATAGTGAACAGTGAACAACGAACAGTGAACAGTGGAAAAATGCTTGGATTTATCCGCTCACATTTTCCACAGTTCACGGTTTGTTGTTCATCGATCACTCTTCACTCTTCACTGCTCGTTGTTCACTGTTCACTGTTCACTAAAATGATTCACACCATTCGTTCTCAAACGCTTTCGTTGATCGCGGAGATCACCGCGCAACCGAAACCGACGTACACGATCGACGGGCAGTCCGTCGCCTGGGCCGATTACCTCGAACGGTTACAAAAAACCGTCGATTGGTGCGACCGCCAAATTTCCAACTCCGAGCCGGTTGAGATTCGATCCGCCGGGGGGGTGTAAGGTGTAGGGTGTAAGGTGTAGGGCAAAACGCCAGCGTTACTCCATCACCCCCCGAACATTTTGGCATCCTACCCCCTACCCCCTACATCCTACATCCTACACCCTACACCCTACACCTTCCATGCACGACGACATTACATTCATCGCGGACGGAACTCAACGAGTCGTGTTACAGCGACCCGGCAGCGATTTCGAAGCGGAAATTCAACGAGCGTTGTTCCGGACTTATCGACATCAACGTTCCTTCGCCGTCGCGGAATCGATTGTTCCGAAACTTTTCGCTCACTGCTATTTCGCAACGGATTCCATCGACGGGGAACCGAATCCCGGAGACGAAATCGTCACGGAAAACGGAACCCGTTGGATGATCGTCGAAGTCAACCGTTCCGAATTGAACGGAAACTGGCAAGCCGTCATGAAAACTTACGACGTCGTTTTCGGACTCGATGAATTCGTCGACCACCTGAAGACGGCATACGAGAAGACGGCTTCCGGAGTTCTTCGTCGAGGTTTTCGTGTCGCAAAAACCGGCGTCCCGGCGAAGTTCTCGAAAACCAGCATCGAACTCGGCGACGACCGCAAAGCCTCGTTGTTCGTCCTGATTCGGGAACGTCTCGAATTCGAATGCTTCGACACGATTCGTCGAGCCGACGGAACAATTTTCGAAATCGAAAAAATCAACTATCCGCTTTTTCCCAACGACTGGACGGAGATTTTATGTACATCGAAGAGTTGATTCAAAACCATTGGCGAAAAACGGCGTATCTCACGGCGGCGATTTCGGCGGACCGCGTGTTCACCGGACCGTCCCCGATTCCCGGACCGCCTTGCGTCGTCATTCTGCACGAAAAATCGGAGGTTCCGTTCCACACGAATCGTCCGCTTCCTTGGTTGCGAGGAACGTTGATCTTCGAACTCCATCACGAATCGTTCGACGACGCCCTCCAAATCGCGGCGACGATCGAACGGGAGTTCGACCGACTCCGACTGAAGTCCGACGACAAGACGGAAACCGTACGAATTCGATTCGTCAAGGCCGAAAATTTTCGTGACGGAGACGGACCGTGGAAATTGGTTCGAACGTTTTCGTATAGCCGAGCCGGGTAGAGCGGTCGGCTTCGCCCTCTGATGGTCCGCCTCCCGTTGGTCGGCTTCCGCCACGCAACAAAAATCTTTTTGAAAAACCACCAATTCTTTTTGTTACGTTTCACCGGAATTTCAAACCGACTCCGATATTTTCGGGGTAATTACGTCAACACCACTTCATCGCGTCGCGGGCGACGCGGCTAACACTCCGCGCTCCGCTGACGACGCGGTTAACATTCGACACGTCGCGCGGCGGCGTGATAAACAACATGCTCACGTTTCAAGAACTCGGCGGTTCGCCGCACGAAAAATACACTCTCGACGGATTTTCCGCGACGCGACAATTTCTCGTTCCCTGGGAATACCGGACGGAATTCGTCCAGGCGGTCTTTGGAAACTCGACGCAATCGCTTTCCGAACGTCGATTGGTTTATCCGGGCCGAACCGACGTGTTCGCCACCACGCTGAACATTGAGCCGCTGGAACCCGACATGATCGGTGTTCGAACTCTCGCCAACCTGAAAACCGATTTGGTCGACTACGACGGTTCCTTCGCCAAGGCGACGGTCAAGTACGCGGCGACCGACGGCAACGATCGAGACGTCTTGCAGTCTGACGACGGCACCTCGCTCACCTATCGCATGGTGATCGACAGCGACGAGCTCATGCTGCCGACCGGCGGTTGGACTTGGGCGGACACGAACACGGCGATTCCATCAACCACGGAACTCCTGAAAAAAATCCCTGTCACGGAACATGTCGTTACGTGGAGCGAAGTCGTCGATCCTCCGTGGACGGCGATCAGTGTCTGCCAGGGAAAGGTCAATACCGCAAGTTTTCTCGGCTGCGCCGCCGGAACATTGCTGTTTCGTGGGGCCGAGGCCAACAAGCTCTATCGTCGCGGTGCCGGCATTGAGGACGACGCGGCGTCGTTTGTCTGGGCGATCAAATACACTTTCCGGGAACGGAGCGTGAAAATGAACGGACAGGTCTACGGCTGGAACCACTGTTATCGGGAAAGCAGCGGCAATTGGATTCTCGTTCGGAACGGCAGTTCGTCGCTTTACGATTCAGGGGATTTTGCTTCCCTCTTTCTCGCGGAACCGGCGGCGTCCTGACGCGCTGCGCGGCTAAAACGCAAGCGATCGACAGAACAAACACGGATAATTAGAGAAGATGCGGCGTCTTTGCGGCTCTTTTCCGATAAAAGGAATCTCTTCGCAATCGCTGGTCGATCATAGAAAAGAGACATATATCCGGAAAATACCTTGGCGCCGCCGCATGTCAACGCCCCCTCGGACCAGCGACAATTTGGGTTTCCTTACGGTGATCGACCATCCACGTTATGGTCTGGTCGGGGGATACCTCGTCCTGAATACGACGGGACGACCGCTGGAATTCCAATGCACGACGCCGATCAAACCGAGTCGGGCCCAGGAAATCCTCTACGGCGAGACGTTGGAGCCGTTTCTTTACGGCGAACAGATCGGTCAGACTCTCTTAAACCGCTCCAAAACCGAAACCGCCTTCGTTTTGACGGATATCGAACCGGTTCTCGCCGCGCAGGATTTTGTGGAAAAACCGATCATTTTCGTATTCGGGGCCAAAAAGTCAGCCGAAGTCTCCCCAAACGAGCCGCTGCCGCAGATTACCGAAGAGTTGAACGAATCGCTTCGATCCTTTGGCATCGACCAGCATCTTCCACTCAAGGCGGAAGACGAAAATCCGACACTTCGATTGAACGGTGTTGTCGGTTTGGACACCGGCCGTTGGAAAGAAGTCAGCATCGGAAAACGGACCGTTGCCGTTCCTTATCGGGAGCCTGCCGATTGGGACCGTTTCGTTGACGACATCAAGCACGTTTCCCGAACCATCGACATCACGGAGCCGTTCACCCGAATTCGTCTGGCGATCGAAGAAGCCCAAAAAGCGGGTTAATTCAGAGCCCGACGTCTATCAGAGCCCGACGCGTCAGCAAGGGAATCAAGAAATGAGCGAGGGATCGAAGAAACGGTCCCTTCGATCCCTCGGCAGATTGTTCTGCTGTTCTACCAAACATTTAGGCTTTTTCGCTCAGGTTTCGATTCCGACGTCGGAGGAAGATTCCGCCGAGCAGGGAGCCGATTCCGAAAACGGCGAGCGTCGAGGGTTCCGGCGTCGCGGCCGGTCCCGGTGGCGTACTCGGAATGTCGAATCCGCCGTCGAAAAAGTTTGTGTTGTGCGTCTCACCCTGGCTGTTGAAGACCGCGTTGTCGAAGACGTTGATTCCTTCGATATTACCGCTTGCCAATACCAAATCGGTGTCGACGCCGAGAAGGTTCGCCTTGATCGACGTGTTGTAAATATTGACGGAATCGACGTTGACGAAATTGATTACGACGTGATTGGCCGTCAGGCCGCCGAACAGTTCGAACCCGCCGAACATGTTCAAGGCGGTGGTTCCGTCGCCGACCAGATTGATCAGCAGCGTCGTCGTGCTGTTTCCGGTGATCTTCAAGTTGAACAGGTCGGCGCTGCCGTTGTACAACTTCGAAAGGTCGATGTTGACGACTTGCTGACCGCCGCCGACGTTGATCTTGCTCTCGACGCCACTGAACGACGTCGTCACACCGACCGTGTTTTGCAGGGCGGAAAGCGTCGAAGCACTTGCTCGCAGGCCGCTTTCCATCGCGCCGAAATCAAGCGGATTGTTCGTCAAAATCTGTCCGCTGCCGCTCTGGATGTCGGCGACCGGCGGCTGCCACCATTGGTTGCCGCCCGGCTTGTCCGTCGTTCCGGTTTTATAGTAGACGTCGCCTTTCACCTGCCAACCAGCGGCGCCGGTGTGCAAATGTCCGCCGACATACAGGGCGGCCGGAGCCGTTCGCGAACCGGCCTGAAGGTTCACGCCGAAGTTGCCGTTGGTCGTCAAATTGTTGCCGACGGCCAATTGGCCTTCAACGTCGTTGACGCCGTACTGCTTCATGTCGTTGAACACGATCGTGTTGTAACCGTAGGTTCCCGAGAAGGGATTTACGAAATCGGCCTTGGCTGCCGTGACGGCACCGAACAGCAAGGCGATGAATGTGAAGCTGGTTGATAAGTATTTCATGGTTCGATGTGGGTTAATGTTCGATAGATGAGAGGCTACGCCGAAAGACAATATGCAAATTCCTTGCCAGTCAATCGAAATAGTTGGGTTTTTCTGAAGCAACCACTAATTCATTATAGTATTCGGTTTGAGCAAAAGCAATTTTTGCGGTCAACGTTTTTGGGTTTAACGGGGTTTTGTACGCTTTTGCATATCAAGTGATGCAAAATGAACAAACAGCCGAAAAATACGCCCTCGAAAAAGTGTCGTTAGTATAATAAGCCCCAGACAACTGACAATCCCTCCGATCTGAAACATGAGCGGCTGATAAATCATTCGAAGATGATGTTTTCCGGCGGGAAGATCGACACCACGAAAGATTTTTTCAACCGAATGGATCGGAACTTCCTTGTCATCGACGAAGGCTCGCCAACCGGGCCAATACTGCTCCGGAATGGTGATGATTCCCGCTTCGGCGAGTTCGACGTCCATTTCGAGCCAATTCGGTTCGACCACGGTGTAATTTCGAGGCCGGGGATTCCGCAGCTTCCAGAGAGAACAGTCGTCCGGCCAACCGGCGGAAAGCGGAATCTTTTCGGCGTCAAGTTTCGTTCCGCATGCCGCGACGACGAATTGAACACCGAGATCTTCCAAACGTTTTTCCAGGTCGCCCGGTTCGCCGTGTTCGATTTCCCAGCGAAGCCCTCCGGCGATTCGATAAAACTCTTTCGGATACATTGTTCCGAGAACGTCGACGACGCCGATTCGTTCCGTCAGCGAGTATTTCGGCGAAAGCGTCGCTCGTTCCCAACGGACGATTTCCGAAAGCCTTTCCTCGGAAGCGCATGCCGTAAAAACAAGCGGATACCACGCCGGGAAACGATAAATTCGCTGAGATGACGAGCCGTGATCTGTGATCACGACACTCAACGGCGATTTCTCCTGAAAATCGACTCGGGGAACCGTTGCGATCATCCAGTGGTTGGCGAAAAAAAGGTCCCCGGCGATAAGGAGAACGAAGAGGCCTTTGTAGACGTCAAGGGCCGTCGGGACCACAGGTCCCGGCTCGTTTTTTGACTTGATTGCGCGATAAACGATCCAGATGAGTCCGAACAGGATGGGAAGAATAAAAACTCTTGCGGCGTTGTCCCTCAAAATTCTATCGGCCGTCCAGCGTTGATAGGGACCGAACAACAGGCAATCCGGAACCGTCCATCTTGAAACGTCAAGCTGTTTATACTGGTCGAAAAAAATCAAGCTGAAAAGGAAAAGAATCGGGAACAACGGATAATAAAACGTAAAGGCGTAGACTCTTTTTTCGTCGCAATTTCTCGGAAACAGTCGATCGAATCCCCTTGCGGCGAGGATCGCCAGCGGCAGGGCGGCGACCGTCAGGAGCTTCGCCGGGAAACGGAACATGCCGTAACCTGGCAGCAGATTCAAGAGCGGATAGACGCCGCCCCATTTTCCCAACGAACCGAGGACGAAGACGAACAGCATGATCGTCAAAAAAACGTCGCGCCGGGTCCGGGGACTGCGGCAGAGTACTGCCTTCGTCCCCGGCTCTTTAAGACAGAAGAAAATGTTCCAGGCGGCGAGCAGCATCGGGACGAGGCCCATGTAGAACGAGGGACCCCAAACGTCGTCGTTGAAGGCGTTGAACCAACGGGCGTTGACCGGAAACTGGACGCCGCCGACATTCGGCCAAAAAAATTCGACGAGTCGCCAAATTGGAACCGAAAAAAGATACGTTGCGTCTCCGTGAGTCGGCAGCGCCCGATCCGAGAGGCGTGAGAGCTCCCATGCGGGGAGAATTTGGACCGCCGCCAGGCCGAACATCGTGAACAAGCCGCAAATCATCAACAAAGAGCCGGGAGTGGAGCCGGTACTCCGGCGCAACTTCCGGGTTCGGTGCGTCTCAACACGCTCGTCAATCCGGGGGCTTCGGCGAGTACGCCTACACCCCCGGCTCTTGATGATGAAGAGTAAAACCGTACAGAGGATCGCGTGGTACGCCGCTTGGGGGTCGCCGCCGAGAATCATGAGGGCGAGCACGGCTCCCCAGAGCACGGCGTTTTCGAACGATTTCAAGCGAAACATGCGGTCGGCTTGGAGCAGCGATTCCGGGAACCATGCCGCTCCGATCAGGAACGGAACGTTCGCATGCTGGAACAGCACGTTGCCGCCGAATGCGTAACAGATTCCGGCGAGAACCGCCGCGGATTCCGAACAACGCCAAGCCCTCGCCAAACGGTACGCAAGGAACGCCGCCAGCAGAACATGTCCCGAGACGAACCAACCGTACAGCGTCGTAAAATCGAACGGTAAAAAGAAAATCAGTTTGCCGGGATAGAACAACGCCGTCGTCGGATTCGCCGCCAAGGGCTGACCGAGATTTTCGTATGGATTCCAAAGCGGCAACCGGCCCGCCGTCAACTCTTCCTGAACGTATCGGTACAGCGGATAATAAAAATGAGCCCCGTCCCGATAGCCGAACTGCCGGTCGCCGAACAGCACCGTCCAGAAAAACGCGAAAAAAAGTAAGACCGGAAGGACACGGGCCATGGAATTTCGCCGCCTCAAGTATCATCCGCGATTCACGGCATGAACAACAGCCGTAATGACGGTTCGCTGAACATTCAAAAAGCCTGACGACTGTCATTACGCCGGAATACCGGCTCCATTCCGGCTGTTATTTGACGAAACACTATAAGTATCCGAGTTTGCCGTTTCGAAGTTGTTGAAAAAGTTCGTGAATTCGCGTTTCGACCAGTCGGTGGAGTTCCTCTTCGCTCAGGTTTTTCAGTTCGTCGTACAAAATCGGTTCGCCGTAGACGACGCGTATCCGTCCGAACGGCCAGGGACGTTTGTTCGTTCGCGGCCAAGCGGCGAAACAACCGTCGATCGCGGTCGGGAGAATCGCCGCCTTGCCTCGGAGAGCCAAGGTCAAGGCTCCCGGCTTGAATTCCGCGATTTCGCCGTCCCAGGTTCTCGCCCCCTCCGGAAAGATCAGGATCACTTCGCCGCCGCGCAACCGTTTCAGCGATTCCTTGATTCCCTCGAAGCCGATGCCGTCGATATCCAAGGGAATCGCGTCCAACAGGTCGATCAACCACGCGAACGGCTTGAACTTGAACAGCGATTTTCGAGCAAGGTAATTCAAGCGGCGGCGGAGTCCGGCGCCGATCAACGGCGGGTCGAAATGGGATTGGTGATTCGAACAGACCAATACGGCTCCGCTTTCCGGAAGATTGTTCCGACCGTAAAAGCGAACCCGGTAGAAAATCATAAAGTAAAGCGAAATCGGCGTACGGATCAGATAATAAAACGTCCGCTTTTGCCAGGAAATCACGCGGCCCGGTTTCTTCGGCGTTTCCGGCGGCGGCGGCTCGATTTTTTTCCCGAAAAAGAATTCTTTCAACACGCCGTAACCGGCGCCGAAATGCACGGCGAAGAAAACCAGCGGCAACAGGAACACGAAATCCAGACGCCGGGCGGCCAAGGCTCCCCGAAACGTTTCCGCGAACACCGTCAGCAGATACAGGCCGACGACGCTTAAATACGTCCAGAGGAAAATCGGATGGACGAAACACAGCGGCAAACCGAGAACGACGCCGACCATGAAAAACGCCGGGGCGAAACTTTTGAGCGAAAACGTTTCCCGATGTTTCCGCCAAAACCGGATCCTGCCGCGTCCGTAGCGGCTCATTTGGTGGAAAAGTCCCGAGATCGTGCCGCGCGGAACGTACCGAACGGCAATCGCCGGATCGAAATAACAGCGGGCGCCGGATTTGTCGACGCGATAATTCAGTTCGACGTCTTCGCAGGCGTCGAAACGTTCGTCGAACAGGCCGATCTTCTTGAACAACTCTTTACGGTAGGCGACTCCGTTGCTGGTCGCCGGAACGAATTGAGCCGTGTCGGAGAAAACGAAGGAATCGGCGTGATGTCCCAGCGGCGACCGACGGCCGGCGGCAATCGCAAGCTGCGTCGTCGTCGCATGGGAAAGCTCCAGCGGCTGCGGTCGGCCCAAGGCGTCGGCTCCCGACTTCTCGAACGCGGCGTCGACGTTCCGCAGCATTTGGGGGTTGTCGATCAGGCAATGTCCGTCGACGATCAGCACGACGTCGCCCCGGGCGTTTTCGACGCCGACGTTCCTCGCCCCGCTGGACAGCCGCTTCGGATTGTCCAGCAACCGAACGTTGGCGTGCTGTTCAACGTAACGGCCGACGATCGTTTTCGTGGCGTCCTCCGAGAGGCCGTCGACGACGAGAATTTCGAAACGCTCCGGATCGTAATCCTGAGCGAGAAGATGGTCGAGGACCTCGGCGATGTGCTTCGCCTCGTTACGAACCGGAACGACGACGCTGATATAAAGCATGGAAGAAATCGTTGTTGAGGGCTGATCAAGAACAATTCTCCATGAAAAGCCGAACATCGTCAAGTTGACGCCGGGGATTCGTCCGGTATATTTGACGAATTGGTGTTGGAAGAATCTTCTTGTCCCTCAGCGCGTCGCGGGCGACGCGGCGAATGTTTCCCATGATCTCGAAAATTACCGGCAAAATTACGGCCGTTCACGACGAACGGGTAATGCTCGAAGCGGCGCCGTTCGAATACGAAGTCCTGATTTCGGAATACACCCGACGACAACTCCAACAGGAGATCGGCAAAACGATCTCGCTGCACACGATTTATTCGATCGACGGCAATCCGCAGGGCAAGCTGACGCCGCGGCTGATCGGATTTCTCGCCGAAGCGGAACGGGAGTTTTTCGACCTGTTTTGCAGCGTCGACGGCGTTGGCCCCCGCAAGGCGCTGCGGGCGATGGTTCGGCCCGTCAAAGACATTGCAACGGCGATCGAAGAGAAGAACGAAAAGTTCCTCGCTGGTCTGCCGGGCATCGGCCCCGCGATGTCCGAACGGATCGTCGCGAAACTCCGTCGTAAAGTCCCGAAATTCGCGCTGCTCGTCGCTCGGGATCTGCCGGATTCCGACGTCCCGATCGACGTCGTCTCGGAAACCTACGAAGCGCTGCTGTCGCTCGGACACGCCGAGTCCGACGCCCGACGCCTGATCGACGCCGCTTTGGCGACGAAGACGAAATTCAAGGATTCCACCGAACTCATCCAGGCGATTTATCAGAGCAGTAAATAGTTTACGCCTTCCGACTAAAGGCTTTCGCCAGAAAGTTTCATGCCGAAAACAGAGAGGTAAGAGGGTGAAAGAGTGAAAGGGTGGGAGAGACGCAACCGCTTGATATACTGCGAAACGGCATTCGACTGACATTTTGAGAAAAGGTTTTGCCGTTTCGCTTTTTTTCGTAAAGTCAAATACCGCCGAACGATGAGCCGACCAACGGAAGGCGGCGTCGATGAAGCCGAAGGCAGCCGCCTT
>JAVBQW010000224.1:0-11853 GCA_031548665.1 Thermoguttaceae bacterium | reverse complement strand
ACCGCTTCCTGACGGGCGCGGCTCTGAATGAATCGATCCAATTTTTTGTTCTATGACTCGCTTCGTTTTTTTCGATCTCGGTAACGTGTTGGTTCGTTTCAGTGTCGATCGTTTGGCTCAACAAGGAGCCGAACTGACGGGGCGTTCGAAGGACGAGGTTCTTCAAACGGTCTTCGGCAGCGGCATGGAACGCGACGTCGAAACCGGTCGGGCGACCGATGAAGAATTTTACGAACATTTTTGTCGGGAACTCGATTGCCGTCCACATCCGGAAGAAGTTGCCTGGGCGATGAACGATATCTTCGATGAAGTCGAAAGCACGCAACCGTTCACGCAACGGCTCGCGGAAGTCGACTTTCCTCGAGGTATCCTGTCGAACACCGGACCGGGACACTGGAATCATGTCTGTACGTTTTTTCCGTTCGTGTTGGACCGGTTTCCGACGAATCACGTTCTCAGCTACGAAGTCGGCGTGATGAAACCGGATCATCGAATCTATCGAGCCGCCCTGTCGACGGCGCAACGGGCCGTTCCCGAAATTCGACCGGAAGAAATTCTCTTTATCGACGATCTCGAATCGAACGTTCTGGCCGCCAAGGAATTTGGTCTCGACGCCGTCCAATTCGTGTCCGGCGAACAACTCGCCGCCGCCTTCGCCCAACGACTGGAATTCATGACGCCTTGACCCAGCGTGGCTGGGCGGTCAACAGGAGCTTCCGCTCCGGCGTGAAAACCCGCAGGATGGTCGCTCCGCTCCCGATCCTGCTGGCGCTTCATAAAAAATTCACGTTCTTGAACATTAGCAATACAGGCCCCGACTTCTTTCTTGACTTTTTCCGAAGACGGTGTAGAATACCATTATACCCCATAGGGGTATGGGGTATCACGGCGACCGAAGGAGGAAAATTCATGAAACGCTGCATCGACTCGGAAAAAGTGTTGGCCCGACTGGGAAAAATCGAAGGACAGGTTCGCGGAATCAAGAACATGATCTCCTGCGACACGAAAGAGTTTCCTTGCGATGAAATCCTGATCCAGATCGGAGCGGTGAATTCCGCTCTCTATAAAGTCGGTCAGATTATCCTGGAGGGACATCTACGGAGCTGTGTCGTCGACGGCATCAAGGCCGGCGACGAAGAGAAAACGATGCAAAAGCTCTCCGTCGCTCTGGATCGGTTTTCGAGAATCCGTTAGGCCCAACGCCTGCGGAATTGTTCACGGTAGGAACAACAGCCGGAATGGAGGCGTACTCGCCGTAATGACGGTTCGTGACGTTTCCGCCGTCATTACGCCGGAGTACCGGCTCCATTCCGGCTGTTATTTGACGAATGTTATTGAGGGACGGTCAATTGAAGTCTTCTCGCAGAATTTTGCTTCTTACCCCATCCATTAACCCGGAAGGGAGACAATATCATGAACACCACGGAAAAATCCTGTCCGGCGTGCTGTCAGATTCGCAGCGCAGCGCCGACGGAAAAAATAAATGAAGAGAAATTCGAAGAAAAAACCGAGATCCGGAGTCCCGTTTGGGAATTCGTGTTGCCGATCGTTTCCGGGCTTGCGTTGGTCGCCAGTTTTTTTCATTGGATTCCCGGTTTCGATCCGGCGTGGATCGCGATCGTCGTTTCCGGAACGCCGTTGTTTCGACAAGCGTTGAACGAGTTGTTCGACGGCGGTCGAATCTCCGCCGACTTTCTCGTTTCGACGGCGATTCTCGCGACGATCGTCGCGAACGGATACTTTCCGGCCCATCACGGGGAGCATTCCTATCTGTTCGCCGGCGGCGAGGTCGCGTTCATCATGCAACTCGGACTGATGTTGGAAAACTGGACGGTTCGTCGCGCCCGCGCCGGAATCGAGAGCCTGCTTCGTCTGACGCCGCGAACGGCAAGAAGAATCAGCGACTTCGGTGAAGAGGTCCTTCCGATTTCGCAAATTCTCTCCGGCGACCAATTACGGGTTCTTCCCGGCGAAACGGTTCCCGTGGACGGCAAGATCGAGTCCGGCAACACGTCGATCGACCAATCCTTGATGACCGGCGAGTCGATGCCGTTGGACAAATCTCCCGGCGATGCCGTGTTCGGCGGAACGATCAACTGTTTCGGTTCGTTTACGATGCGGGCGACCAACGTCGGCGAGGATTCTTCGTTGGCCCGAATGATCCGATTGGTTCAGGAAGCGGAGCAACGTCGAGCTCCTTTGGAACGGATCATCGACCGTTGGGCGTCGTTTCTCGTTCCGATCGCGATTTTGACCGCGATCCTCGTCGGATTCGGAACCTGGTGGTTGACGGGACGTCTGGAGGACGGAATCATGCGCGGCGTGACGATTCTCGTCGTGTTCTGTCCTTGTTCCTTGGTCTTGGCGACGCCGACGGCGATCATCGCGGCGATCGGCAACGCTTCCCGGCACGGAATCCTGATCCGTTCCGGTGAAACGTTGGAGCGGCTCGGATCGGTCGACGTCTTGGCCTTCGACAAAACGGGAACGCTGACCATTGGCGAGCCAAAGCTAAAGTTCGTCCAGAGCTTTGTCAAGGATTACGACGAGAACGGTTTGTTGGCCCTGGCGGCGTCGGCGGAAACCTTGTCGGAGCATCCGCTGTCCCGCTGTATCGTCGAAACGGCCGCCGAACGAGGACTGTCGTTGAGCCCGACGGCCGACTTTCGGATGTTTCCCGGCCAGGGAATCGTTGTCCGAATCGCCGACAGTTTTCAAGGGGAGGTCGCGACGATCGGCAACGACCGGCTTATGGAACGCTTCGGCATCGGAATCGACGAAGTCTACAAAAAAGCGACGGATACCCGGTTCAATCTCGGCGAAACGGTCCTTTGGTTCGCCCTGGACCAACGCCTGATCGGTTTCCTGTCGTTGGCCGACACGATTCGGGAAACGACGAAAAAAACCGTCGAGCGAATCCGTGAGATCGGAGTCGATGTTCTCCTGTTGACGGGCGACAATGAACGGGCGGCTCAAAGCATCGCGGAACAGTCCGGGATCCATCTTGTTCGACCGAACCTGTTGCCGGAAGGAAAAGTCGAGGCGCTCGAAGAGTTCAAGCAGCGGGGAACGCGCATCGGAATGGTCGGCGACGGCTTGAACGACGCGCCGGCCTTGAAAACGGCGAACGTCGGCGTCGCCATGGGAAAGGTCGGCAGCGATTTGACGATCGACGCCGCCGATGTCGTGTTGGTCGGCGACGACATCTCACGGATTCCGTTCCTGATTCGATTGTCACGGAAAACGAAGCAAACGATTTTCAATAACATCGTCTTGTCGATGAGTATCAACGTCGTCGCGATTCTTTTGGCGTCGCTCGGCGTGATGGGACCCGTCGTCGGAGCCCTGGTTCACAACGCCGGATCCGTCTTCGTCGTCCTGAACGCCTCGCTGTTGTTGAATATCAAACGGGAAGAGTGAGAAACGGTCCGAAATGAATGTCGGCGTTAGCCGCATCGCCTTGCGACGCGAGGAAGGTCGGGAAGACTCTTTACACCCGGCGTCCGATACTCTAAACTCTACATTCAGGCTCTTGTCAGAAAGTTCTACGCCGAAAACGGAGAGGTGAGAGGGTGAAAGAGTGAGAGGGTGGGAGAGATGCAACCGCTTGATAGAACGCGTCTTGCATTTTCCCTTTCACCCTTTCACCCTTTCACTCAAAAGTTGGCGGTTTATTTTCCGGCGAAAGCCTCAACCCTCAACACTCGCCGTACCATGGCCCTTGAAACCGTTTTATCGTTGCCCAGTTCGCAGAGTATTGCCAATCGGGCCTTTATCATCGCCGCGCTCACCGAGGGAACGACCGTCTTGGAGGGATCGTTTCTTTCCGGCGGCATGAAAGTCATGGCGAACGCGTTACGGCAGATCGGATTGAAGGTCAACCTTTCCGCGAACGGGGAACGAACCGAAATCATCGGTCGAAAAGGGATCTTTCCCGTCGACGAAGAATATCTCGACGTCGAAAACAGTATTTTGGCCGTTCATTTTCTCGCGGCGGCGCTCGCGTTTTCCCGGGGGCTGTATCGGATCAACGGCGATCGTCGCGTCCAGCAGTTTCCGCTCGGCGACTTGATTTTCGTCTTGAACCAACTCGGAGCGGATATTCGGAGCGAGAACGCGTTCGACACGTTACCGCTCCTGATTCACGGCGTTCACGGTCGAAAGGGAATCAGTCCGTCGTCGAGACGTTACGCGATCAACGCTGAAATGAGCGGCAAGGACCGACGCTTCGCCTCGCTGACGGGAACCGTGTCGAGCCAATATCTTTGCGGCATTCTTCTCGCTTCGCCGTTGGCCGCCGAACTCGGACCGGTCGAATTGCATGTCGTCAACCAGCTTTCCTGCGACCCGTATGTTCGGATGACGCTCGACTTGATGGAAGAGTTCGGCGTCAAGGTCAAATCGGCGGCCGGATCGAAGGACGTGCTTTTTTCGAAGGGAACCACGCTGACGATTCCAAAGGAAGCAGAATACATCCCGCGAACCTACAGAGTCGAGCCGGACGCCGTTTTGGCGAACTATGCGTTTGCCGCCGCCGCGATTGGAGGAGGAAAGGTCGCCGTTCGCGGCTTGAATTCCGGCAGCATTCAAAAAGAGATGGAGTTCATCCATTGTCTTTCCCGGATGGGCTGCAGCGTGTCGTTCCGGAACAACACCGCGATCGTTCGTCAACCGGAACGGGCGTTGCTTCGAGGAATTTCGGTCGACATGAACGACATGACGGGGTCCATCCAGACGTTTGCGGTCTGTGCTCTTTTCGCGGAGTCGCCGTCCCGGGTCTCGAACATCGGACATCTTCGACGAATGGAACCCGACCGTTTACCGAAACTTTTCGCGGAGTTGAGAAAATTCGGAGCGAATATTACGGAATTCGACGACGGGTTCATGATCATTCCGAACAAGGAGCTTGTCCCGGCGGTCGTTGCGGCGGAAGGCGACGCCCGCTTGGCGATGGGACTCGGCCTGATCGGTTTGCGTCTCGACGGCGTGCGAATCGACGACGCCGACTGCGTTCACAAAGTCTGGCCCTCGTTCTTCGACGACCTCGGACTGAACCATATCAAATAACATTCTCTCAAAGAGCCGGGGACGAAGCCGGTACTCCCGGCGCAGTCCCCGGACCGAATCCATGCGAATCATGCTCTTCGGCGGCGGCGTGCTCGGCGGAACGATCGCGAAGATTCTTTGCGATCTCCGGCACGACGTAACGATTATTGAAAAGAATCCGGAGGTCGCGAAGCAGCTCGACGACGCCCTTGACGCATCGGTCGTCGTCGGGTCCGCGACGCACGCCAGCACGTTGTTCGCGGCGGAAATCTCGTCGGCGGAAATCTGCCTCGCCGTCACGGGAAACGACGAGACGAACTTGATCGGCGCGAGTCTTGCCAAGGCGATGGGCGTCCGGCGGTCGGCGGCGCATGTTTTCGCTCCTTCCATGCGAGATACGAGCACGTTCGACTACCAGAAGCATTTCAACATCGACCGCTTGATGAGCATCGAGTCGCTCACCGCGGCGGAGATTGCCAGCGAGATCCGTGAAACCGGCGACTGGAAGATCGAACACTTTGCCAACGGAGAAATCGAACTCCAGGAAGTTACGATTTTTCAGGAGCCGCCGCCGGAGTTACGAAAACCGTTGTCCGAACTCCATTTTCCGCCGGACGTCCGCGTCGCGACGATTCGACGGGGTTCCGAAACGAAAATCGCGACCGCTTCCGATCGAATCATGGCGGGAGACCGCGTCTCGTTGATCGGCGCCCGGGAGGAAATTGAAATCGCGAAGAAAAAATTCCAGGCGAGTTCCGCGAAGAAGCAACGGGTCCTGATCGGCGGCGGCGGCGAGACCGGATTCCAGTTGGCGTTGCTCCTCGAAACTCGCGGATATGCCGTGACCGTGATGGAGGTCAATCGAACCCGTTGCGATTATCTGTCGAACCATTTGCCGCATTCGACGATCATCCACGGCGACTCGACGAGCCGCAACGATATTTACAACGAGCAGATCGACGACTTGGATACGTTCGTCGCCTGCACGGGCAGCGGCGAGGGCAACATCATTTCGGCGCTCGAAGTCAAAACGTACAATCCGAAGATCCAGACGATGATTTCGATCGACCGCGCGAACTATCGGGAGCTTGCCCAGCGGATCGGCATCGACAAGGCGATTGTTCCGTCCATCGTCATGGCGCGACAGGTCCTGGGATTCGTCAACACGGGGGCGGTCGTTTTTCGCAACACGCAGCTTTTTCCCCGGGCCGTCGACGTCCTGGAGCTTCGGGTTCCCGAAGGCGCGGCGATCACCCGGGACAAATTGCGCAACGTCAAGTTGCCGCAACGTTGCCTGTTCGGAGCCGTGATTCGGGAAGGTTTTGTTCAAGTTCCCAGCGCCGACTTCCAATTCCGTGCCGGCGACGACGTCGTCGCCCTCGTCCAACCCGACATGCTCAACGAACTCGTCAAATTGTTTTGATCTTCCATCAGAGCCGCGCCCGTCAGGAAGCGGTCCCCCCGAATCCATGAAATACTTCCTGCTCGTTTCCTTGGCGTTTCTTCTTTCATTGACGGCGACCGCCCAGGACGCTCCGTTGACGATCAACCGGACTCTCCATGAAAAACCCTATCTTTCCGGCGAGCCGTTCAAGAGCATTACGCTCGAAATGAGTTTGAAGCCGTTCAAGAAGAACGAACCGGAAGCGATTCGAGCCGTCTGCCGCGAGGTATTCACGCAATGGAGTTCGCTGCTCCGGCACGCCGACGTCGTGTCCGTCATGCTCTGGACCGCCGACGGCAGCGAAATCCTCGACTATCGCGGCGAACTCTCGCAGCGGCTCGAATGGGGCCAATACATCGGCAATCCGAACAGCGGACGTCCCGTCAATTCCGGTCCGAAAAATCTCACGACTCATGAACGGGCCTTCGACTACATGGAGAACCCTCCACGGTTTTCGTACGGCGACCTGAAATTCATCGTCCAAGCTCTCAAGGAAGAGGGCGGCAAGTTGACCGGCAAACCGATTCGTGTCGGCGAAACCTTCGATCCGGGCCCCGAGTTCGCGAAATCGGAATTCAAGTACACGAAGCATCCGGAAATCTGTCTCGGCGGCTCGATGGGCAAAAAGTCCATGGTAACGTGCTATACCGTGCTGCATCAAGACGACGAAAAATACGCCGGTTTTCCCGACGGCATCCCGGAAGGAACGCCGTTCGGAACCTTTTTCGGACGGCAATCGCAACGTTTCCTGACCGACTTGGGGTTCGACTATCTTTGGTTTTCAAACGGTTTTGGTTTCGGCATGGAAACCTGGCACGCAACCGGAGCGGTGTTCGACGGCAAGGAATTCCACCGCGACAAAATTTTCGACACACGAAAGGTTCTTCTCGAATTCTGGAAGCTTTTTCGAGCGGAATGTCCGGCGTTCCGTGTCGAGACAAGGGGCACGAACCAGACGACCGGCGCCGACATGGCGGCCGACGGCGTCGACCTGCGGGGAATCTACCGAGGCGATTTCAACATTCTGCCGCCGCCGAATTCGCCCTGGGCGGCGCTCAACGGCGACTTCGGTTTCGAGTTGGTCGGATACATGAGTCGTATCGCGGAGCTTCCCGCCGACGAATACTTGTTCCGATATTACACCCATGATCCCTGGTGGTTGAACTCGCCTTGGCTGGACCGTTACGGGAGGCAGCCGCACGACATTTACCTGCCGCTGGCCGTTGCGAGAATCGACGCCGAAGGAAGAATCGCGTTGCCGACTCATCTGAATCTCTTGACGATCGACGATTCGTTGGGCAACATGCCGACGCAGGTTCCCGATGAGGTTACGCCGCATCTTTTGTCGGCACGCTACGATTCGCCGGACGCTCCGGGACCGACCGTTTGGGTGTATCCGTTCGACGAATACCATGATTGGGCCGACAAGCAACCGGAGCGGCTCGAAGAAATTTTCTTCGGCGACTGGTTCATTCGGCAGGCGATTAACGAAGGTTTTCCGTTGAATACGGTTGTTTCGACCGCCGCGTTTGCGACGACGTTTGAAAAGAATCCGAAGCTCTATGCCGAATCGATTCTCGTTAGCGTGGTTCCGACACCGGATTCGAAAGTCGAGGCGGCCCTGATTGATTTCGTGAAGGGCGGCGGTCGCTTGCTCGTTTACGGTCCGATTCTCCACGCCGGAGAAAAATTCCGGGAACTGCTCAATGTTACGGCGACGGAGCCGTTGGACGGCGAATTCGAGTTGGAATCCCGGTTCGTGCCGGACGCCGTTCGCCAGGGCGAAACGCCCAAAAAGATATTGCATCGAAAATTATTCTGCGGCGGCGGACTTGAAACGGTCGTCAAGGATTCTTCCGATGCGTCGACGAAAATTCTTGCCGTGATGAAGCAAAACGGACAACATCGCGACGTCGCCGTATCCCGGAGTCTTTCGGATTGGAGCGGCGGCAAGGTCGTGTTTGTTCGGGGAACGAACTCCGCCGACTTTCCCGGCGGACATCTTTTACGGTCCGACAATCCGGAAAAGTTCGCGATCGGCGGCGTTTTGATGCGGCAGGCCCTCCAGGAATTCGGGTTCCGGCTCCAATTTGTCAAACGAACCCTGAACGCCGTCTCGCCGATCAACTGTATTGCCCGGTGTAATAACGCCTTTTTCTTTTCGAGTTACGTACCGAACACGACGGTCGAGCAGAACTTCCGTTTTCCGCAGGGGGCTCCGTTGCTGCTCGGTTTCGAAACGACGCTGGAAGACGGCGGCTCGACGTACCGACTGCCGCGAGCCGAACACAGGGAATGCCGCGTGTTCGTTCAGCAGTCGGATTCCGACGCAACGGTTTATTGCAAGGAACGAACGACGGAAGAACTCGAAATCACGCGACGACTGGAAGTCGGCGGTTTGAAGGACGCGACCGTTTATCTTTATCCGGAACGCAGGATTACGGCGGAGGATTTGAACGTCTACGTGAACGCGGACCGACCTTGGCGAACAGGAAAAATCGCCGTGGAGCAGGGACCGCCGGCGTTCGGACATTGTTTCGTCGTCAAGAACGTTACCGGAAAACTGGTCGTCTCGTGGTAAAAAAGTCGTCGTTCGCCGCGTCGGCCTCCGACGCGCGGAAGCAGGGAAAACGCAAAAAAATCGTCGTTAGCCGCGTCGGCCTCCGACGCGCGGAAGCAGGAAAAACGCGGATTGTCGACCAAAATTTTTCGAAACTTTTCCTTTGATCGAGCGTTTCATTCTTTGAGGATTTTCCGACTCAATTTTTCTATCGTTACCGTCATGCAGCGTTTCGTTTTTTTTCTCGTTGCCGTTTTAGGTTTTTCGGGGATTGTTTCGGCTCAACCGTCGGAGCCGAAGATCGGATTCGCTTATCCGGCCGGCGGCCGTCAGGGAACGACCGTCGAGGTATTGCTTTGCGGCAAGCAGTTAATGGGAGCCCGTGAGGTTCTCGTTTCGGGAAGCGGCGTTCAGGGACGCGTCGTGAAAACCTGTCGGATGTTCGTCACGGACAGCGACACGCGAACGATGTTGCGCGACCTTTATCTGGAGGCCAAGGATCGCCTCGAAGCCGAAGCGGGGATCCTCCCCAAAGATTCCAAGCCGGGGGCCGAGGAGCGAAAAAAAGAGAAGCAAGCCGACGCCGAATTCAAGAAAAACGGCAACCAGATCCTTGCCAAACCGGAGGAAAGCAAACCGGAGGAAGGTAAGCCGGAGGAAGGCAAGTCGGAGGAGGGCAAGAAGTCGAAAAAAGACGATATCGACTACCTTGACCCGGAAAAGCTTATGTCGCAGTATCTTTATTTCGACCGACTCAAAAATCCGACGTTGGAAGACATCCAATTGATCTATTACGAGCATTTTGCTCCTCGCCCGGACCGCAAGCCGAAGGAGACGTTGTCGGTGGGCGTCATCGTGGAGTTGACGATCGGCGCCGGCGCAGCTCCTGGAGACCGGGATTTACGGGTTCTTACAGGGGGAGGTCTGTCGAACCCGGTTCGTTTTCAGGTGGGAACGGTCAACGAGGTCAACGAATTGGAGCCGAACGACACCGAGCTTCCGTCGAAGGCTTGGCTGGCGAACGACGAGGACTCTGACGGCGATCCAATGGCGTCGTTGGACGGCGTCCAGCTCGATTTTTGGGGCCGACCGGGAAAGGAGGGGCTCCACAAAATCTATCAACTTTCGGTACTTGATTTACCCGTCGTGATCAACGGACAGATTCGACGGGGCGACGTCGACCGATTCAAATTCAGGGCGAAGGCGGGAGAGAAGCTTGTAATTGGTGTTCGCGCGCGGCATTTGATGCCGTTCCTTGCCGACGCGGTACCCGGCTGGTTTCAGGCGGCGATGACATTGTTTAGTCCGTCGGGTAAGATTGTCCGCGAGTCGTCGTCGTATCGAACGGATCCCGACCCGCTCATTATGTATGAGGTTCCGAAGGACGGCGAGTATATTTTGGAGATCAAGGATTCGATTTTTCGTGGCCGCGACGATTTTATTTATCGAATTTCCATTGGTCGGACGCCGTTGATCACGTCGATGTTTCCGTTGGGTGGTCGGGCGAACCAACCATTGGCCGTCGATCTTCGTGGTTGGAATCTACCGGAAAAGGTTGCGATGCTTGACACGCAGACCGATTCGGCTCGGGTTCGGGAGTTGACTTCGGTGAAGGGCGTTTGGTTGCCGTATCCGGTTCGTTACGCCGTGGACACGTTACCGGAATCTTTTGAACAGGAGCCGAACAACGATTTGAAATCTGCGAAATCTTTGAAGCTTCCGGTCATTGTGAACGGCCGCATTGAAAAGCCGGGCGACGTCGACTGTTTCCGATTTAGCGGTCGCAAGGGCGAAAAGGCCGTTCTCGATGTTTCGGCTCGGAATCTTGGTTCGCCGTTGGACGGTGTTCTTGAGTTGTTTGACGTTTCCGGAAAGTTGTTGGCGTCGAACGACGACCGAGCCGGCAGCGACGGTCCGAACATTGGTTTGGAGACGCATCACGCCGATCCGTATATAATGGTCGAGCTTCCGGCGGACGGCGAGTATTTTGTTCGACTCTACCATTCCGGCAGTCAGAGCGGTCCGGAATACGCTTATCGGCTTCGCGTTTCGGCACCGAGGCCGGATTTTGCGGTCTATGTTGGTCCATCGAGTCTTTCCATGACGAAGTCGCCGACGCCGTTTCAGGCGTACGCGGTCCGTACGGACGGTTTTGACGGTGAGATTCGGTTGCGTTTGACCAACGGTTATCCGGGTCTTTCGTTGGGATCGGCGACGATACCGGCCGGAAGCGAGAAAGCGGACTGCGAGTTGAAGGCTGATTCGGCGTATTGGGGTCTTCCGCGAAAGTTATTATTTAGTGCTGTTGCAATGGTTGATGGCAAGGAGGTTTCTCATGTAGTGACGGCGGTAGACGATTACGAACAGGCGTTTATCTATCATCATTGGGTTCCGACCGATTCGACGACGGTCGTACGACCGAAGTTTCGTCAACCATAGAAGAAGACACCCCAAGAGCCGGGGGTGTAGGCGGTACTCCGCCGTAGCCCCCGGATGGTTGGTGTTCCGAACAGTAGGAAACCTTGGGTATATTTTTCGAGTGAAAGTCATAAAAAATGAAGAGGTATCCTGAAAACGGCTAAGGCTTTCGCCAGAAAGTTTCATACCAAAAACGGAGAGGTGAGAGGGTGAAAGAGTGAGAGGGTGGGAGAGATGTAACTGATTGATATACTGCGAAACGGCATTCGACTGACATTTTGAGAAAAGGTTTTGCCGTTTCGCTTTTTTTCGTAAAGTCAAATACCGCCGAACGATGAGCCGACCAACGGAAGGCGGCGTCGATGAAGCCGAAGGCAGCCGCCTT
>JAVBQW010000094.1:0-10757 GCA_031548665.1 Thermoguttaceae bacterium | reverse complement strand
CAGGACGATTGCAAAGTCAGGGTGCGAACAAAGTCGGCTTGAGATTCGTAAGGAGGAGGGATCGTATGGATACGATCGTTTTTCACGAATTTTCACGGAGGAGCCGCCATGCCGTCGACCTGTCTTTCCCAACTTGCCGCCGTTTTTCATCAAATCACCGGTCCGCGACACAAACGAGGCGTTCGACATCCCTTCGCCGGAATGCTCGCCCTCGTCCTTCTCAAAAAATACGGCTCGAAACGCTCGCCGGAATGACCGAGATCGCCGTCATTCGCCGTTGGGCCAAACATCATTGGAAAGAACTCCAAGTTCCTCTCGGCTTCAATCGCCGAATTGATTGAGAGGGCTCCCGCCGAGACGACCATCAGCCGAGCACTGGCTCAATATCCCGTCGAAGAATTTCAAACCGCCCTGGCTGAATTTTTGAACGTCGTTCTCGCCGAGGAAGATCAACCGATCGTCGCCGCCATCGACGGGAAAACGTCCTGTCAGACGCGCGACGACGAAGGTCGGCCGATTCACATGCTCAATGTTTTTGTACACAATGTGCGAGTCAATCTGATCCAATGGTCCGTTCGCGGCGACGACCTTCCGTCGAGGCATTTGGAGCTTCCGCTCCGTTGCCAAAACCCGCTTCCGTTGGGCGCTGACGATTGCGAGCGGAAGCCGACCAACGGGAGGCGGCGACGACATGGCCGAAGGCAGCCGCCCTACCGTGCTACGGTATAAAATCTGTTCTCTGGGTCCCCGCCTACGCGGGGATGACGGTATCTTTTCCATTTTCACGAAGGTCAATTCGATGACTTTGTAATAGGAGGATCAGTGCTATACTTGCGACACGGCCTATGTTAGAATATCTCGTAATACGATGCTGCCTTTTCTTTAAAGCCCGCCTTTGACACCATGTTTCGCTCCGTCGACTATCAAACGTATTTCGGTACGCTCGTTTGGAATCTTGATTTCCTGATTCTTGTACTGCTGACCCTTGCTGGAATGACGGTCGTTATGATCCGGCAACGTCGGGAAAAAATGCCCCGCCGCTTCAGTCTTGCCGGCTGGGGAGGCGTCGTGGCGATCTTGTTGATCGGTTTCTTTTGGATTCACCAGATCGATCTCGCGGCCCAGAAGCATTGGAATGTCATCTGTCAAAACATGGCCCAGACATACGCCTCGTCGTTCGAACTCTTGAAACATGAAGAGATTCCCCCCGAAGCCAGCGCCGAACAAACGCCGTTGTTCAAATCGCTTTTCAGCATTTGCGAACATTGGCAGGCAATGAGTCCGCTCATCGCCAGTATCAGCACGCTTCGAAAAATCAACGACGACACTTACGTCTACGTTCTCGGCCCCGCCGTCGATTACGACAAGGATGGAAAATACGAAGGAGAAATGGAAGACTATGCCCCGCCGGGAACGGTGTATCTCTACGAGGGCGAAAACGATGCCGAACTCGTCGACGCGATCAAGGACGGCAAACCGACTGGGAGTTGGTTTCCCTATGTTTTTAGCGGCAATCAGTTTCTCTGTACGACGATTCCCATGAAAAATTCGGACGGAACGATTGATTCCGCCATCATGGTCGATTTTTACGGCGACGTCTGGATTCAAAACGTCATGGCCGCCCGTAAATCGCCGCTTTATGCCACGGGGGTTTTGCTCTTCGTCTGGATCGGCTTGCTCGTTGCCGTGATGCAAAATCGCAAGCAGGAGGAAGAACGGATACGGCTCATGCTGGAGGCGACCCCTCTGGCCTGCCACTTTTTAGACGAAAATTATCACAACATCGACTGCAACCCGGCCGTGGTGAAACTTTTCGAACTGAACGACAAGAAGGAATATCTCGATGGTTTTTTCGATTTTTCCCCCGAATTCCAACCGGACGGCGAACGTTCCAAGGAAAAAGCCCGGCGCATGATCAAACAGGCTTTTGAAACCGGACAGAACGTCTTTGAGTGGATGTTCCAAAAATCGAACGGCGAACCGATTCCTGCGGAAGTTTCGTTCGTCCGCGTCAAACGCGGCAACCGTTTTATCGTCGTCGCTTATATCCGTGATCTGCGGGAATTCAAAAAGAACGAGGAAGAACGCAAACGATACGCCGAGAATCTCGAAAAAGCGAAAACCGAAGCGGAAAACGCGAACAAAGCCAAGAGCGAATTTCTCGCCCACATGAGCCACGAAATCCGTACGCCCCTGAACGGCGTCATCGGCCTCTCGGATCTGCTCCTCGGCACGGAATTGACCGGAAAACAGTACGAATATGCCGAGCTGGTCAACGCTTCCGGCAAGTCCCTGCTTTTCCTGATCAACGACATCCTCGACTTTTCCAAGATCGAGGCGGGAAAACTGGAGATCGATTCGGAGCCGTTCGACCTTCCCGCAACGGTGGAATCGGTTCTCGGCATCATGGCCTCCCGGGCGAACGGCAAGGAGTTGGAACTTGGCGTCTGCTTCAACCGAGGCATGCCGCGTATCGTGAACGGCGATTCCGGACGGTTGCGACAGATTCTACTCAATTTGGTAGGGAATGCGATCAAATTTACGGATCGCGGCGGAGTGCGGATCGATGTCGGTATCGAATCGATCGGCGAAACAACGCTTTCCATCCGATTCAACGTCATCGATACGGGAATCGGCATCGCCCAGGATCGGGTCGATCGTTTGTTCAAGGCGTTTTCGCAGGCCGATGCCTCGTCTTCGCGGGTTTACGGCGGCACCGGACTGGGGTTGGCGATTTCCATGAAGCTGGTTCACTTGATGGGAGGGCAAATCGGCGTCGAAAGCGTGGAGGGAAAAGGCTCCCTGTTTTGGTTCACCGCCGAGTTCGGATGCGAGGAAGCCGCCCTCGCCTGCCTGAAAAACGGCGAAGAATATTGTATTGCCAATACTCTTGACCCGCGCCAGCGAGATCGGGAGCGGAGCGACCATCTCGCGGGTTTCGGCGCCGGAGCGGAAGCTCCTGTTTGGCCGACGGCCCTGCCGTCTTGCCCTCACCTCGACGGCGGCGTTTGCGAGGTCATTGCTTATCGTGGTCCCGCCTATCATTATGATGTCGCCGAGAAAACCGTCTTGATCGTCGATGACAACGAAGTTCATCGGGAAACGCTTCGAAACCAGTTACAAAGCTGGAAGATGAATTGTTTTGTCTGCGATTCAGGTGAAGCGGCTCTCCGGCTTCTCGAAGACGGGATACGGCAAAACAAACCGTTCGATTTGCTCCTCCTCGACAACACGCTTGCCGACGGAACCGGATTCGAACTGGCAAATCGCCTGCTCGAACGGAAAACGCACGACGGTCTCCCAATGCCGCGTTTGATCCTGCTGCGCTCGCTCAGCGAAGAATACGATCCAGGTTTTCTTGAAAAAACGGGCGCCGCCGTGCTCGGTAAGCCGGTTCTCGTTTCCGCTCTGTTCGATGCGGTAATGAGCCGGCTCTTCGCGGATACGCATACGCCCCGTCAAAAAGTTTTGGCGAAGGAACTGTCGGAATCGCCGATCAAGCGGCTGAATGGTTCGCTCGGCAAAACGATCCATGTGCTCGTCGTGGAGGACAACCGTGTCAATCAAATCGTCGCGAAAAACCTGATTGCCGAAGCGGGATCGACTTGCGACATTGCCAATAACGGTCACGAAGCCTGCGATGCGGTTCGAAACGGAGTCTACGATGTGATTCTCATGGACTGCCAGATGCCGGAAATGGACGGCTACGAAGCGACCGACTTGATTCGCAAATGGGAACGCGAACAGGGAAGAAAGCGAATGCCGATCATCGCCCTGACGGCCAATGCGACGAAAGAAGACATCCAAAAGTGCCTGGACGCCGGAATGGACGCTTATTGCAGCAAACCGATCAATCCGACAATCCTGTTCGAAACGATCGGCGAATTAGTGTAACGAAACAGGATTGCCGACGGAATGAACGCAGCGTTGAATCGGGACATGCAAGCGAACGACTCTTGACGGGAGCGTTTGCAAAAAGGGGGCGGATTTGGAGTCGTCGGTTTTCGGACTAATCTTCGAAACCAACGGAGTGGCGTCTTACATTTCCCCCTCTCCCCGGTACTCCGGGGAGAGGGGACGGTTTTTTCAAGACTTTTCGCGGTATTTTCTTGCTTTTTCTCCCCCAATCGGAAAACGCTCCCCTCTTGACGCCCCCATTAACGTTACGGATTGGCGATGCGGTCGAGGACGACTTGGTGATCCCAATCGGCGGTGCCGACGAACAGTTGCAGGGCTCTGGCTTTTTGACCGAATCGGTAGCCGATGGATTCGGTATTTTTCGTTTCAGATTGGAGAGGAGGCCTTTGACCATCGTGGCGGTGTTCGCTCGGGCTTCGGAGCGGTCCCACTGCTTGAAAAAGGGATCAAAAATCGGTCGAGTCGCGTTCTCATTCCGGCGAGGTCTTTTTTGTCAATCTTCGCATCTTGTTCGATCTGCCGTTTTCGTGTTCAGTATCGGGTTTCCATGGGTCCTCCGCGTTTGGAAAACCATGTTTTACACCAATTCAGGTGGTTTAGGAAAGATCAATTTCAACTTTTAACTTGCGCAGTACAAGTACATGTTGGCTCCGTTTATTTCATCGAAGGGTTTCGGGGGTTACAGCGAACGAAAGACTTCGTTCGGATATCCGTAATTGTCGCCCGGCGGGGCAATGGCCGTTCGCGGCACGTCATTGAGCCGCGCTGTCAATTCGGAAGGATCGACTTCCAGGTCCAAATGAATTTTCGATTCATAGGCCATCTGGCTCAGCGAACTTGTTACCGACCGATTCAGCATTTTCGAGTAGCGGATATCAGTCAGCGAAGGGAGAACACGCTTGGTAAAAACCGTACCTCGGCTGGCCGAAACGAAAACGCTTTCGATGGATTTCGCGACAATATCGTTCCATCTCTTGATATCGACACCGGTCATCGGCGCGATCGTACAATAAAGCGATGCGGTATTCGCAAGGATTAAAAAACGCTGTCGCTGCCAAATGAATTCGAAAGCCGACCAATCCAGGAGCAGGTCCTTCGGCGGTGATAACACATGTCTGGGCGTCACTTTGAGCCGCTTGGCAAGATCGCTCGTTACGCGAAGGATCAAGCCCGAACCGCCTGCGATCTGGGAACTTGACGCAACGTCCTTCGAAGTGCTTGTTTGTTTTGCCGCCTTTTTGACAGGCTTTTTCGAGGGTTTCGCCGGTGAATTATCGGATTGTTCCATCATCGCCATCAAGAGTTGCGGACCGAGCTTCGAGACTTCCTGGTCAATAGCGGCGGCAAGAACATCACGGGGAAATGCCGCATCGTGATTCTCAAGAGCTTGGCTCATGAGTTGCTCGCGAATCTGTTCCAGCTGCTTTCCAATCATCTCCTCCGCATCCAGCATGCTGAGATTTTTACCGGGGATGGATAATTGAATCGTGTAGTTCAATTTCGAGTCGTTCTTATCGGAATCGCTGGTGGTTTTCTTTGGCATGAGGGAAAACAAAAACGATGGCGTGAGAAAAAGTTTGGCATGAACGATTTTCAGGTAAATCATCTCTCGTGAAGGACGATAAAGCCGTTGAGCATCGCCATGTTTCGGTACGGATTCCGTTCCTGCATTTCGCGGGTTCCGAACTCATCGTCCCATTGCCGGAGTTTCAGCATATCGCGGATTTCCTTCGACTTGTTGCCGACGGTCGATTCTTTCGTGCCGAAAAATTCATGGATTTCGCGGACCGTCACATGCGGCGTCTGCGATCTGTCGAACAGGAAGTTGATCATACCGAGGGCGTGGATGATCGCGGCAGCCCAGATTTCGACCTTGCCGGTTTCGAACGGGACATGGCGTTTTCTGCCCAGCTTGGCAAGCATTTTTTCGGCAAGCTCACGGTACTCGTCGTTCAGCTTCGCGGAGCAAAAGGCCCGAAGCAATTCGAGGATTTCGTCTTGGCGTTTCTGAATTTTGTCTTTATCGGTCGGCATGGTTCTTCTTTCCGTTGTCAGCAGAATGTTACGATTTTGTCTTCGTTGATTTCGTCGCCTTTTTCACCGCTTTTTTGGCCGTTTTCTTCACGGCCTTCTTTGTTACTTTCTTGGCGGTTTTTTTCTTGGTCGGGAAAAGGAAACTGAAGATCTTCCGAAGGTGAATTGACATGGGAGCCATTATGGAAAGCATTGTATCGAATCGACAGTGCCGAGTCGAGAGAGTGCCATTTTCTCCGCTTGTTTTTCTTCAATTTTTGCGAGTATAATGTCACGGAACGAAAGGGAAAGCAGGAATTGGGAGGCGGATTGGACGCTCAAAACGGTTTTGTTCCGCGCCCATGACCGTGCTGAAAGGGTGAAACCATCTCCATTGTTGAGTTTGCGAACACGTCTCAGATTTTTTCTTCGGAGAGGTTTTCCGAATGAGCGAAGTCCGCAGCTGCGTTGATTCGCTCCGGTGAACTACGTTTGAAAGATGGAAATTCGTCGTCTGAAGATGTCAACGAACTGGCCGATATGCTCGACGCCGTTGCCAACGGTCGCCGTGTCGAAGTCGTGCCGCCTCATGCGGAGTTGACGATCCGCGAAGCGCCGGATGTCCTGCTCGTTTCGGAACCGTTTCTATACCGTAGCACGGTAGGGCGGTCGCCTTCGGCCACGTCGACGCCGCCTTCCGTTGGTCGGCTCATCTTTCGTCAGTATTTGACTTTATGAAAAAAAGCGAAACGGAGAAACCTTTTCGAAAAATGTCTGTCGAATGCCGTTTCGCAGTATAAATTCATTGTTGGACGCAGACGAAATACGACGGCGATTCGATGTATGCGAGTGTCGAATTCTTCCGGACACTCAAATTTCGTAACAGATTGGCGTTATTCCCATTGTTGGCGGTGGATTTCCAAAAGGCGTGGATCGACGGCTTCACGGAATCTGCGGCAAACGTGTCGCAACTTTCCGTCACAAAAACTGTCTCAATCAAACGGTCTTGCGTTTCGGCTTGAACTCGAAGTACGTGACAAGCGACCGCTTGAGTTTTCGCACGGAATTGAAATACGGCGAACAGGTGGGCGGCGACTGGTACGTGAACTCAAAATATCGTACGAGATTATTCGCCGACGACGAATTCGACCTCGGCGAAAACGCCACGACCCATACCGGACAGGCGGGGTCGGCACGAATAGGTGATTGAACGAAAAAGAGACAACACAAGTGGGCGACGTTCGAAAGGACGCCGCCTTGTGCGTTTCCCGGAAGATGAACGCGAATGTCGAAAAAATGGAGAAATCACAGGCTCGCGTTGCATTTGCGAGTGTTTTCCCGTATAATCATTGTATTCTCGACGATTACATTGCACGCAGCCATGCAACGATTCAGCGATCACGAACTTGAAATCCTGCTCCGCGACACGGAATCAGACCGTGTCGAACGCAAGGAATCCTTTCGAGGCGACGTGCCGAAAAAAGCTCGGCAGGCCGTCTGTGCGTTCGCGAACGATCTGCCGAACCACAATCGCCCCGGCGTCCTGTTCATCGGCGCGAAAGATGACGGCGAACCGTCCGGTCTGATCGTCGACGATCAACTGCTCCTCGCGTTGGCCGACATGAAAACGGACGGCAACATCCTGCCGTTGCCGGTGTTGACGGTTGAAAAACGAACGCTTCGCGGCTTCGAAATGGCCGTCGTGGCCGTGTTGCCCTCCGACATGCCGCCGGTCAAATACGAAGGCCGCATCTGGATTCGGACCGGTCCGCGACGTTCCATCGCCAACGCCCAGGAGGAAAGGATTCTGAACGAAAAACGGCGGCACAAAGAAACGCCGTTCGATTTGAGGCCGTTGGCGACGGCAAGCCTCCACGATCTTTCGCGGGCGGTTTTCGAGGACGAATATCTTCCGGCGGCGTTCGCTCCCGATATTTTGGAGGAGAACCATCGGACTTACGAAGAACGATTGGCGTCGTGCAAGATGATCGTTTCTCCGGAGGAAACGACGCCGACGGTGCTGGGGATTCTGGCTCTCGGCAGGAAACCGCAGGATTTTCTCCCCGGTGCGTATGTCCAGTTTTTGCGGCTTGCGGGTACGGACTTGGCCGATCCGGTGAGCGATGAAGAGACGATCGGCGGCAAACTGACGGAGATGATCCGGCGGACGGAGGAGAAGTTGAAGTCGCATAATCGTACATCGGTTGATATTCTTTCCGGTCCGACGCATCGCATGGAGTCGCTCTATCCTCATGCGGCCTTGCAGCAAATTTTGTACAACGCGGTCTTGCATCGGGCGTATGAGAACACGAACGCTCCGATACGGGTGTATTGGTTCGACGACCGCATCGAGATTCACAGTCCGGGCGGTCCGTACGGTAATGTGACGGCGGAGAATTTCGGCAAGCCGGGCATCACTGATTATCGAAATCCGAACATCGGCGACGTGCTGAAGACGTTCGGTTACATTCAGGCGTTCGGTCGCGGCATCGCGACGGCTCGACGGGAAATGGAGAAGAACGGCAATCCCGCCCCGGAGTTCGTTATCAGCCCCAGTGCCGTCGTCGTGACGCTAAAAGCCAGAACGGAACCACAGTAACGCCCCCTGTGGGGGAACCGAAGTGGTACCGGACAAAAACGAACGATTTTCCCAATGCCGCTTGGTCTTGTCGCCGGCCACAGGGCGCCAGGCAATCAACATTATCAACAGGGGCCGCCGATATCCGGCTGCGAAAATCGACGAAGGGAAAACGATACGAGAATCTTGCCAAGCATCGTCAGATACGCGATCTTGATCCAGAAAAACTCGTAAAACGTCCAGCTCGCAAATCCGTAAATGATATGGGCCTGTATCGGATTCTGTTCGTAACGCAGGGCGGTCCACTGGACGCCGCCGCTACCCTGCCAGCCGCATTCGGTTTCAACACGCTGCGTAAACAGGACCGGCTGGCTCAAATCGGCTCCCGTTCCGCCGACCTTGGGGATGTAACGCCAATGCAGGGCGTTGACCGACAGGGTTCGCAACGACGCCAACTGTTTGTCGTCCATCGTTCACGCCGACGTGCCGGGATTTTCGAACGGTTTCAACCTGAATCTCTTTTACAAAGTCAACGAGCGTTGGTCGGTCGGCGGTCGTTACGAATGGCTGCGAGTCCGGAACACGTTGTTCGATCTTCCGAATTTGACGGAGGGAGGCGACGGTACGGAAATCGACTCACTGGCCCTGGCGGTCAACTGGTATCCCTTGGCGCGACTGATTTTTTGTTCCGAGATTCGATACAACTGGACCGACTTTGCCAACGGACACCGACCGTTCGACGACGCGACGCAAAGCGACCAATTGATCTTCGGTTGTGCCATGACGGTGAAATTCTGAAAATCGTCCGAATACGGAAGTGCAATACGTCAGGATCAAGAAAGAGACGCCCCACAACCCCCGGATCCCGTCAGCCTTCAAGGCGGGGCCGAGCTTCATGCTTATGACACTTTCGTCGACCAACATTTTACGGGCGGTAAGCTTATTCAGTTTTCAGCTCGAAATTGAAAGCATTTTTCCCTTGAACGACATTCGCGGTCAGACCGGAGCTTTGGGGAACGTTGTACTTCTTCGGAACGACGGAAATGATCGGGATATCGTACATGATCCCCTTTTTATCCAGGAGTTCCAACTCTTGAGAAGTCGGCTCCCGCTCCGGAACGTCCTTGATGATACCGACGTTATAGCGTCCGACCTTCGTTCCTTTTCCGTTGATGGAGCCCAGCGCCCCCCAGATTCCCCAAGGTGATTCACCGGAGAAAACCTCGCACATCGTTCCCGGGATCCCGGTCGGGACTCCGACACTCTGGTCTCCCACGTCAATCGTATCGGAAACGAAACGGATGGAACCGTCGCACATAACGACGTAAACTCCACCGGGATGGTAGCTGCTGGCGGTGATGAACGCTCTTCCTGAGTCCGGCTGGCCCCCGTTTCCGCAGGTCGGTCCATTGGGTGGGAGAATGGCGAAGAACCCGGTCGAGGAATGCCGGCCGTTCGCATACCGCCGACCGACATTCCGAACGTATTGACTGACCCCGGATGAAATTGTCAGGACGGTGACTTTGTTGTTTGCCTTGAGAACGGCGCACGTGTTTGGAGCCGTCGTGTCGGAAACGGAAAGGTTGGCAACGCCCAAACGATAGTTGACCGTTCCCGCTTCGTCGGCAGCTCGAACTGAAACTTCGCCGATGATCATGGTGTTGCTGGTTACGGCGAGTACGCCTCACCCCCGGCTACCCTGTATCACCCCGTTGGGGTGGGAGATTCGTCCCCCCATTCGGTGAACGCTCCCAGAGGGAACTTAAAAAAGGAAGCCCAGTTTTCTCTCAGGGGAAATCTGTCGTGAGGGAGCAAAACGGAACGGAAACATCACTGAACCGGTTCGCCGACCGACGCGAACCGGATTTTCCTTTTTCCGCTGTTGCTGCGACGGCTGAATCGGCGTTTTTCTCGCCGCTCGCTGCCGAGCCCGGCGTTCCTCCGCTTCGGCCGCCGGCGAGAACAGGTATACTGTAAACGGGAGCAAATTGCTCGTTTCTTGCCGCTTCAACCCCCGAGTTCCGGCGCCGTATTGATTTTCGGCCGCCTCCACTCGGGCTCCTTTTCCATCGTAAACAAAAAAGGTAATTTCTGACCGTTTGCAGTATATTCGCCGTGTTCCCGCTTTTTGAGAAACGGCGTCAGCAGCCGCTGGCAGGTCTGATTCAGGATCACGAAACGAATCTGATTGTGGTGTTCCGTCTTGTGTTCCTCCGGAATGTAGATCCAACAGCCCTTGAGATCGGGA
>JAVBQW010000172.1:0-3153 GCA_031548665.1 Thermoguttaceae bacterium | reverse complement strand
CTAATGGTGTGGTCGCCCGTGTGCATCCACGAACTTTCATCGTTGCAACGGGTTAGTGTATTGACTCTCTCGGTCCCCGCCTGGGCGGGGATGACGAGATTCAAGCGTTTCGGTACTTTACCCTTCGATCTTTTTGATCGTATACGGACTGCGTTGGGGGCGAGAAACCATGCGACTCGCTTGGGGATCGTCGACGAAATCGTATTTTTCGTTGTCCCATTTCAGCGGTCGGTTCAGTTTGTAGCAGATATTGAGCAGTTGGCACGCTCCGGCGACCCGGGCTCCGTACAGGAAATCCTGGAACGGCCGAATCCGATTACGGACCGAGTACGCGAAGTCTTCGAGGATATTCCGGGCTCCGCCGCTGTAGCGTCTCAGTTCGACCTGTTTGAGCGGTTTCAGGCCGCGGTCGCCGTGCTTGTATTCCTTTTCGGTTCCGACGAACGTAATGTCGCCGCCGCCGTGACGAACCTTGACGCCGTTGGCGAAGATCATCGTCGCGAATTCGCCGTCGACGCCCTTGGGAAGAATTTCGACCGGCAACGTGTCGTCGAGTCCGAGAGCGTACATCACGCCGCCGAATTTATGGGCGCCCCAGTCGGCGAGGAAACCGCCGCCGTAGTCTTCGAAGTTGCGCCAGCCGCCGCCGTAACTGCCGCTCATCCGCTCCGGATTGTACGGCGTCCACGGAGCCTGACCGAGCCAACGATCCCAATCGAGCCCCTCCGGAACCTGTTCTTCCGGCATATAACAGGGGCGCGGCGGATTACCGAGACCGACGAAAACTTCTTTCACCTGGCCGATCGCGCCGCTCTGGATGACTGGAGCCATGTATCCGTAATCTTCCATGACCCGCTGCGAGCCGCTGGTACAAACCCGATCATATTTTCTAGCGGCAAGGACGATTTGGCGGCCTTCTTCGAGCGTCAGCGTGAGCGGCTTTTCGCAGTAGACGTCCTTGCCGGCTTCGCAGGCTTCGACGGCGATTTTCGTATGCCAATGATCCGGTGTCGCGCAAACGATCACATCGACGTCGGGGCGTTGGAGAACTTCTTCGTATTTCGGGACGATTTCGCAATCGGTATTTTTTCTCCATTCGTCGACCCGGGCTTTACCCCGTTCCACGGCGGATCGGTTGCAATCGCAGATTCCGAGGAACTGGAAGTTTGCATTGTGGACGAAACCGTGGATGATTTCGCTTCCTCGGTTGCCGTGCCCAATCATCATCGTGTTGAGTCGGTTGCTCGGCGCAACGCCTTTGTCCTTGCCGAGCAGCGTACCCGGAATGAAGAGCGGCGCGGACACGGCAGCGGCCGCCGCCGTTAAAAAATGTCTACGATTCGGTCCGATAGGCATGGTATTCTCCGTACTGGGGTGAAACCGGAACGTTTCGTTCCGATCAATCAGAAAATTGCAGACTCATTGTAATCGGAACGGAGAACCCGTTCAAGATTGTTCAAAAAATTTGTACGACGACAGACAAGCCGTCGCCGCCGTGTTTCCCTTTACAAAACTCGAATCAATGCTATGCTCTATGGAGAAAATTGGGGAAATTTTGCCTTCAATTCCTTTCACATCAAGAGTTTCATGTCGAATCCGCCGCTTGTCACGCAGAGGGTCGGGCGCACCGCGATGCCCGAACAACCGCCGAAAGTCCGTGCTCGTAATTTTCTTGAGGTTCCCCTCGGTTATACCGCCGAGATGGCCCGCCAAGAGGCGTCGCGCTGCCTGAATTGCAAGCGTCCGTCCTGCGTCGCCGGTTGCCCGGTTAACGTAAACATTCCCGGTTTCCTGATGTTGTTGAAGGACGGTGATTTCGCCGCCGCCGCCCGGAAGATCAAGGAAACGAATGCCCTGCCGGCGGTCTGCGGTCGCGTCTGTCCGCAGGAATCGCAATGTGAGTCGCTCTGTATTCTCGGCAAGAAATTCGAACCGGTCGCGATCGGACGTTGCGAACGCTTCGTCGCCGACTATGAACGGGAACACGGTTTGGTGCAGATTCCGTCGAAACAGCCGCCGAACGGTAAACGGGTCGCCGTGATCGGTTCCGGACCCGCCGGACTGACGGTTGCCGGAGATTTGATTCTGCTCGGTTACGAAGTTTCGATTTTCGAGGCGTTCCACAAACCCGGCGGCGTCCTGATGTACGGAATTCCCGAATTCCGCCTGCCGAAGGAAATCGTCGAGAAAGAAGTCGATTATCTTCGAAAACTCGGCGTGACGATCGAACTGAACCAAGTGATCGGCAAAACGATCACGGTCGACGAACTGCTCAACGAAGACGGTTTCGACGGCGTCTTTATCGGTGTCGGCGCCGGTCTGCCGATGTTCCTGAACCTTCCCGGCGAAGATCTCGGTGGCGTGTATTCGGCCAATGAATACCTGACCCGTTCGAACCTGATGAAGGCGTATCAATTCCCGAGTTATGACACGCCGATCATTAAGGGAAGGAACGTTTGCGTGATTGGCGGCGGCAACGTCGCCATGGATTCGGCCCGGTCTGCGCTCCGTTTGGGGGCCGATTCCGTGAAGATCGTTTATCGACGTTCCCGGGACGAGCTTCCGGCCCGGACGGAAGAAATCCATCACGCAGAAGAGGAGGGCGTCGAGTTTCTTTTCCTGACGAATCCCGTGGAATATCTCGGGAACGACGCCGGTCGAGTGCGGGCGATGACTTGCGAAAAGATGGAACTCGGCGAACCAGACGCTTCCGGTCGGCGACGGCCGATTTCCGTACCCGGTTCGTTGTACGAACTGAAAACGGATTGCGTGATCGTCGCGGCGGGCGCCTTGGCAAATCCGCTGCTCACGCAAAATACGCCGGGCATGGACCTGAACAAACGCGGATACATCGTCTCCAAAGAAACGGGGCGGACGACGAAGCCCTTGGTCTGGGCCGGAGGCGACATCGTGACGGGTTCGGCAACGGTCATCCTGGCGATGGGAGCCGGTCGCGTCGCGGCTCAAGACATGCACGCCTTCCTCCAAACCACCGACGCCGTTTGGGAAGTGTAGTACAGTGTTAACGAATTGATATTCGTCGAATAGCAGCCGGAAAGGAGGCGGTACTCCGCCGGATTGACGGCGAAAACCGTCATTACGGCGAGTACGCCTCCATTCCGGCTGTTATCACACCGCGAACATTATTTTCTT
>JAVBQW010000216.1:0-36738 GCA_031548665.1 Thermoguttaceae bacterium | reverse complement strand
GGGGGTTTGGGGTATTGGGGTTGGGGGATTGGGGATTGGGGCGAGAAGCTCAACTTGCATTTACTATCCCCTATCCCCTAACCCCTGTCCCCTAACCCCTGTCCCCTAACCCCTTCCCCTCACGGAAACGGCCAACCGACGGTTGCGGATGCAAATTGGTAAATACTCGTCAGACCGATCAGGAGCAAATAGGTCAAGGCGGCTGTCAGCGGCACCGCGATCGCCGTGACGATTACGTAGTCGAACGTCGCCATACCGCGTCTGGTGTTACGTCTCATGATCTTCGATCAGGAAAAGGTCAACAGGGATTGGAAAGCGCCGGTGATTGTAAACACGACACCGAACAAAAAACTCGGTCCCATGGCCAACGGAGCGTCAAGGAAGCGTTTCTGCTCCGAGTCCGGAGGCACGATCCAGAAAACGAGCCAGGAACCGAGCCGCCGATACATCGTGTAGAAGACGAAGACGGGCCCCTTGGTTGCGATAACGTATAGGATCATTGTCAGGGCGGCGACGACGAACGTCAATCCGAGGGCGAGGAGTCCGTCGGTCACGCCGAGCGCCGCTCCGATGACGGCGGCGATTTTCGCGTCTCCGGCGCCGCCCATTCCAAGGATGTACGGGACGAGTACCACGGCAAAGCAACAAACGGCGCCGAGCAACGAACTACCGAGACCGATTCCGCCGAGACGGTTGAAAAAAACGGCTTCGCCTGGAACCACAGAGAAGACAAGGTTCAGGAAAAGGAGCCAGACGAAAGCCGGGTACGTGATCCAGTTTGGAATCTTTCCCCGTCGATGATCGTCAATTGCCGCGACCAGAGTCGCCGAAAGCAGGACGAAGCCGCAAAGCGTTCCCGATTTGCCGGGAAACATCTCGGAAAAGGTCAACATCCATGGAATACCGGCTAATGGAGCTGCCGCGGCAAAAAACCAGAGAAATGGTAAACTTTTTCGCGGCTCCGATGTCGTTTCCGACGCCGGAGTCGCCGCTTCAACGGAAGACGGCGAAAGATCGGAAACGGTGACCGGCTGGCTCATGGGACTCGAAAAGAAAAGATGCCGAAAAGAAATTCAAAGACAAGGTAAAAAAGGAAGGGCGATACTCGCTCCCTCGAAACTCCGAGAAACCATCAAATTATTCGACGGTCTTGAAATCTTCTTTATCGGTCATGGTTTTCGTCTTGTCGTTGGCCCAATCGACGAGCTTGCCTCCGATGGCGTAGATGGAGACGCCGGCGATGGCGGCGATGGCGAGAATCATGACGACCTGCATGGTCTCCATTCCGTTTTCGTCGTTGTTGAAATTGCGAAGGGCGGTCTTGGCGTTGTTGAGAAGCGAGTTCATGGTTTTCTCCTTACTGAAAAAATGGAAAGGTTTTCTCGGATTGTGATGCTCGGGCCGTTTCAGCGTCCCGTTTCATATTCGACAACTATACAGGCGCGCCAATGATTCTTCAATTGCAGGAGAAATGAAAAAAAAGAAAAGTTTCCTATTGGTACTGTGCAAGTTACAATTAGAGTTATACCGTAGCACGGTATGGCGGTCGCCTTCGGCCTCATCGACGCCGCCTTCCGTTGGTCGGCTTATCGTTTGGCGGTATTTGACTTTACAAAAAAAGCGAAACGGATAAACCTTTTCTTAAAATGTCAGCCGAATGCCGTTTCGCAGTATAAATACCGCCGAACGATGAGCCGATCAACGAAAGGAAAATAGTCCTGTCACGGACCAGCGGTCATTCCGCCGACAATACCGCGTCAAAAACCCAGCTCGCGATCAATGCGAGAAAAGAAAAAGCGACCACGACAAGCTGTGATCGCTCTGCGGAGAGGGTGATAAACGGGTCGAAACATCACTCATGCAGTATTGAATTCCCGTCTTTTCGCCTCACGGTCGAAAAACCCTTCAATATCCTCGACAGAATTCGAATCTGTAACCTTCGGCTTCGGAGGTCATTGGTTATTGAGTCTTGTTTCTATAAATTATTGTATGAAATACACTTACAGATTCACCATTTGTCCGCAAAAGACCGATTTTTCGTGAAAATACTGACAAAAAACTGACAGTTTTTGATTGCTGTATTTTTATTCTTTTTCTTTGTAGTCTTGATTTACCAATTCAACCATCATGTTTTCGCCTTGGACACTGAAAATCTGGTGGTAGATAAACTCAATTCCATCATCGAGCGTTTTAGGAGCGACATCGATATAATTCTTTTCGGCAACAGAGGATGGTGCATGTCCCAACCAAAGTTGATGCAGATGTTTGTATTCCTTGTGATTGTAGAGCAATGAAGATGGAAGTTTCCGCAGCATATAATAATTCACATGCTGCCCCAAAACTTTTTTGTCCTCCAACTCCTTAACAAATTTTTTGAATTGAGAAACGATATTGTCGGCTTTTTGAAATTTATCTTCAATTTTTGTGTTCCACAAGGGTTTGCCGTTTCGATTTAACAAAAGAAAATCCTCAAATCCTTTTCGTTTCGGATAACTCTTTTGGTCTTCTATCTGTTGCAGCAATAGTTCTTTGGTTTTGTCCCAAAGTTTATAGGAAACCTCTGGAACATTTACCTGATTTTTCGTTTTGATTCTTTTTCTGGTTATCCTTCCGGAAACAGGATCAAACTCATCCTTCTTTAGTCGTCCAATCTCTCCGGTTCCAAGTCCACAATTCAATGTCAAATAAATACAAAGTTGCAACCGCAAAGGTGCCTTCTCCAAGATTTTATGAACATCGGCGATTGATACTTTTTTAACTTTTTTCGTGATGATCGGAATAGAATATCTGTTGTCCCTGCGCCCCAGACAAATTGGGTGCGATGTAATGACTCCTTCGTCGAGGAGCCATCGAAGAAAAGTTTTGAAATTATTGAAACACGCCCTTCCGTAATGATCGGATATTTTTCCGGGATCACCATCATTTTTCACAAAAACATTATCAGAAACAAAATCATAGTAAGCGTCAATATGTTGCTTATCGGCAATTCTTTCTACATTTGTAATTCCCGACCAATTCTGATAGTATTCAATGCAAGTGATAATCTTTTGTGCCGAATCCGGTGTGATCTTCTTTATTTTTTCTCTTCGTTTCGTGTAGGCGATATAACTGTCAATATGCGTTCCCAAAAGTTTTGACGGGGTTTGCAAAACCAAACCGTTGTCTTCCAGTCTTTGATGAATCCTTCCCCTTTCGTAATCTTCAATAGCCCCGGTTTCTTCCTTCTTTTGTTCTACCTTCTCTTTGATCATATCCAGTAACTTTTCGGACAATGATCTTATTTTTGAGGGATTTTCAACAAAGACCGCCGCCTTTTCTTTTGGTTCGTCGTAAAGCGAATCGACCAAGTTGTCGCTATTGAATAGAGTTTCAAATCGAACGGGTTCGTTTGAACCTTCCTCAAACATAAAGGGAGGAAAATCGTCTTTGTTTTTCGTTACTTCCTTGCGAAATTCATCAAACTCCTTTTTTAACAATGCTTTCAATTCTTCCTTGAAGTTTTCGTCGATAATATCTTGAACAGATTCCTTTTCAATTCTGGGAATTGCATCGGACAAGGAAACATTGAGAGGATTGCGTAAATGCTCTTCGAATGGAGGAACAACCGTAAGGGCAAGTCTCCTTTTAATTTCTGCGACATTTTGTTTCATCTTTTCAACCAAGGGCAAAAGCATTTTGTCCTTGGTTGCCAACAACGCAGGAATTGATGTTGTGTATGAATCAAGCTGTTCGAGATATTCGGCTTCGTTTTCCCTTATTATTTGTGCATGATGCTCGAATTTGAGTCTTTCGGTTTCCTGCTTTTCATATCGACGCCAAGCGGCTTCCGTATCATATTGATTCGTGCCGCCTAGTTTTTTGGGTGAAATGGTTATCCAGCGTTCTTTTCCGTTGATTCGAACGGATTTGCGCCAGCGATTACCTTTGTCATCCCAATGCTGTATGTCGTCTGGGTCTCGTTTTTTACCCATTTATGTTTCGGATATAAAGAGTCTTTCGGGCGGGTTCCCACTGTAATATTCGTCGATATTGAAAACCTTTCCAGAAAACATTGCAAAGTCTACAATATCTTGTAAATCCTTGCCGACCGAGTAAATCGTGTAATCGTCTTGGGGTAGACAATAAATCCCCGATTTTTCACCCGTTTTGAAAACAAATTCGTCTCCATTATTGGTATCCGCTAGAGGAAAACATTCCTGCAATTCCTCTTCCGACAATGCGGAGTCGTCATTGTCCCACAGGAAGTATTGTTCGACCCGTTCCCGAAATTCCTCACAGCGGTACAGAACATCGTCTGGCGCGTAAACACGGATCATGTCGGCGATCTCCGATCCTCCGTATTTCATTACGAAATCTTCGTATTCAGGGAGGGAAGCATTTAATTCTTCTTTTAATTCGTCCAACCTTAAACAACGGCTCAAATCGAAATTTTCCTTACCGCGAGTGTCGATGTTGTTGAGAGTGTATTTCATTTCTTAATAGTCACCAGAGAATGGAGCTTTCCTTTTGTGTGTTTCCGTTGTACTCCCGAATCTTGACAATGATCCAATTATCATCCATCTTTTCCAGAGTAAAAACCGTGAAAAATTGTTCGGTATTGGGAGTCGATCTAATCTCGGTAAAGATTTTAATTTTTTTTGAATTAATGATTTTTTCGCTTACAACCACCTTATCACGAAAAACATTGCCAGTAGGAAGATAATCAAAAAAATCCGAAGGGACTTTCATGTTAAGAATTTTTAGAACATCAACTTGAGCCAAACGATATTCTTTCAAAAGTGTCGAAAACTGGGCGTTGCAGGCGTTTTTTCTTTCTCCGTTTGTATCGGTCTGCTTTCCAGACCAAGCACGATTCGCCGCCTTACATTGAATCTTTGCCGTATTTATTCTATCGGAGTATTCGTTGTCAATATCTTCCATGCCTTTGAGAAAGGCTTCGACAATTTCTCTTGGTGTTTGGGGAATTACGGTCATTGGATTACTTACAGATAATTTATTACCAGCCAAGATCAGAATCCTTTTTCGTCTTTTCATCCACTCTGCGCAATTTAACCAATTGCCATTGCCCCTCCTTCATTTGAACGACATAAATTTTATGCCGTTCATAAGACCGACTGCCCGTTTCAGTAAATATCTTGACATTGTTTTTATTCACAATAACCTCTTCAACAATTTCATCTCCACAATAAATGCAGTCACCTGAAACAGCCTGAAAAAAATTCGTTGGGATCGGTATATTGTATTTCTTTAGAACTTCGGCACGATCTTGAAAGTATTTGTTTGCTATTTGCCCATATTTTTTACTAAGGCGATCTCTGGTTGCCCAATATTTTTTGCTATCGCTCTCCTTGGTGACAGTATCATCTTGAGCTTTCCTGCTTGCTTCAATAGCTTTTTCAATCGCCGATTTATGTTTTTCGTAAACCGCGATCATATCCTTGATAAACGACTCGACAATTTCTCTGGGTGTTTGGTTTGCTGTAGTCATTGGATCATTTTGTAAATGGAGGATAGAATAACCGACAAGCGTAATGGAATTGTAGAATAAAATCATAGGCGAATCAATCAATCACCCATTTTCAAATACCGTAGAACGGTTCGACTGGAAACCCCCATTGATTTGGCGATCTCCTCCATTTTCAACCCTTTATTGAACAATTCTTTAGCTCTATTGGGTTTTGCTTTGGTGGTTCCGGACTTGCGACCGAGATAAATTCCTTTCGCCTTGGCATTGGCAATCCCGATTGCCTGCCTTTCTTTCCTGTTCTCATTTTCCATTTCGCCGATCCCAAGCAAAATTGAACCAATCATTTTGCCGACAACGCCGTTGAAGTCGATTTGTTGCGTAATAGAAATGACCCGAATTCCTTTATTGCACCAATCAATAAGGACTTGAAGCCCCTGCGCCAGTGAACGGGAAAGACGATCCAACTTCCAAACAACGACCGTCCGAATTTTTCCTGCGAAAATATCTTTTTGGAGTTTGTCGAATCCGGGACGATCAAGATTTGTTCCGGAGCTTTTATCTTTATACCAAGAAACGTCATTGATTTGGTTGCGTTTCAACCAATCTTCGATCTCTCTTTTTTGACTTTCAAGATTTTGTCCAATGCTGGAAACTCTTATATAAACGGCTACATCGCTCATTGTGTCCCCCAATCGGCAAGAAAGATCATTAATTTTCTGTAGTATAATCCGAGAAAACTAATTCGTCAATAAGGTAGACCCAATTTGTCGTGTAAATTTTTGCTGAAATTTTCAACTTTTTGCCGAGAAAATGCCCTCAAAAACTTTTTGACCCTATTTGTCGTGATCTCGTTCGATCCTCATAGGCGGAGGAATTCGGAATTTTTTGGGCGGGGGAAGTTTGATCGTTTGAGTTTTCACCTGTTTGGGAGGATATATTTTACTTTTCCCCGGTTCCGCAAGGCGATCATTGAGCCAAAGCCCCTCATCCACACCGCCGATTTGTTCAATGAAATCCCAAAACTTGCCCATTAAGATTTATATATGAGTTTTCGACCATATAAAAAACACAGTGGACTTACCAGAAAAGGCGGGGGTATGGAACCAAGTCTCCAGTTTTTTTGTTGGAATCTTTGAGTTTTTGACTTTGTAACAAATCGTTCGAGAAAAAAAGTTCATGTTTGACAAGACGCCGGCGCCGATCCCTACAGCACACCTTCAATCGCCCCCAAGTCATGTATCAAACGATATTCATACACGGAACAAAACATCTGGCACATCTAGCACACCAACGAACAAAATATTATTTTTTAGAACTCTTGGTGTGCTGGCGTTTTTTTGTCGTTTTTGACCCGGCTTTCTGTTTCTTAGCCGATTTGGTTTCTTTCTTTTTGGTCCGTCCGGAAGTTTTCTTGACTTTTGGAGTTTTATTTTGTTCAGTCAAATAATAATCATATTCGTCCATGCCGGATTCTTCCAGCTTTTTGTAAAACTCGTTCATTTCTTCCAGCGTATTGTCGCCGGATTCGAATCTCTTTATGATCGATTGATACTGTTTGAAGTTCGGTCGTATGTCATTTTGTTCAAGATAATCAAAATAATTGTAAAATTTATTTTTTAGTTCATGAATCTTTCGACCGGTTTCATTGATCGGTTTCCATATTTTCGCCGGTGTCGTCTTGTTTCCGTATTCATCAATAAAATAAGGTCCGACCGTGACATATTTTTGTAAACCGAGTTTAGGCTTGAACAGGATCACGCGATCAGGGCATTTGTATTTCGTAAAATAATATGCAAGTTTTTCCGGTTCATCGATAGGAGCAATCGTTATTTTGAATTCCTTTTGCGGAGTTAAACCGGCTTTCAATGCCGCATCCTTGAATATTTTTCGTAATTGTTTTTCGGAAAAATCATTTGCGATCAGAAAATGATAATGAATCCGATTGCAGGGATAGCCGCTTTTGGTTCGGGTTATTTCCCGTATGCCGTGAGCAATGATTCCAGCACCGAGAAGAGAAGTACACATTTTTTTCCACTGTGTCCGGAGATCGGCGACCGTAAAGATTTTTAATAAATTAAAAGTTACTTGTGTTTTCGGTCGTCGAGGATTGTGTTGAATCGCATAACACTGGATTTTTGCATCATTTTGATAGGCTTCCAAAGAGCTTGTTTTGTTCTTCCTTTTGCCGAATTTTTGAACCGGAAAATTCTCTTCTTTTTCTTTGGGGAAAAGTTGAAAAAAGTCCGTATCTTTAGGCTTTCGCTGTTGTTTTTTCTTCTTATTTACACTATTATACATTGTTGAGATTGAATTAAAAAAGGATTGATTCTTTGAGCCGTGCTTGCAACACGGCTTTTTTGTTTCTTGTCTATTTCTTTTGTCTTTCTGCAATCCAGAACATCAAGTATTCCGGACTGTACTTTCTGGTTCGACCGATCAGGATCGGTTTGATCTGGTTCGTTTTCTCCATTGACCATAAGGACCGTAGGGAGATTCCTAAAAATTGAGCGGTTTGTTGTCGTGTGAGCAATACTGTCTTAACTTCGATTTCTGTTGTTTTCATAATGTTGGTCCTATTCGTAAAATATGTTGTTTTCCTTTTTGATCGTAATTTCATTTTGTTATCATCAATCAATTATTCTTCGGTTGCGAAGCAACCTTATAAAATAATATGTAGTGATATAAATCTGAAAATTTAAGCAAATCCAGGAAAATTTTTCTTTACACTCGGCGGCGGCTGATTTGAGTCGTATTAATATGGAAATTTATAGGAGTTTTAATACGAAAACATCATTCTAATCGAGAGTGTTTTCAAAAGGGAGTTAAAGACAATTTTGTATATAATACTTAATACCGGGGATGCAAAAACAAAGCAAGAAAAATACAAAGAATGGGCAAAACAAAAGAAATGGGAAGCATCGCCAGTCTAATATATCACTATTAAGATAGTATATAGAACAGGAAGACAAACAAACAGCACCCAGAACAGAAATCGGCTCCGTACTGATTAAAGTACGAATCATTGCCATTATTGCGTAAAAAGACACGCAAAACTGAAGCCTGCGTTAAAACGAATTATAAGAAATCCGTTTGAAATCATTTTTTGAAAAACTGACAAAAACACTGACGGTAGTGTTGTTTTGATGCTGTGTTTTTGTCATAAGTCCTTATGGTATAAGGATTATCCTCGACAGAATTCGAATCTGTAACCTTCGGCTTCGGAGGCCGACGCTCTATCCAATTGAGCTACGAGGACCCTACAATTGTCAATCATTATCTCCTCGGAGAACGGGTTGTCAAGAACCCGGTGTTCTCCAGGACCGTCAAAAGCCGGAGTACCGGCTAAATGCGAGGAAACCAATTACTTCACGGCCTTCGAAAGCGCCAACTGCTTGATCGCGGCAAGATCCAACTTGCCGGTGCCGAGCAACGGAATCGACTCCACTTCGAAAAAACCGTCAAGATGAGGAACCCAAATCCTCGGTAAATTCGAGCCGAGCATCCGAGAAACAATCTCCTCCGGATCAATCGGCAGCGGACGATGCAACACAATGATCTGCTCGCCCTTTGTCGAATGAGGTACCGCCGTGACCGCAATCATCGGGCCCGTCGCGATATCCTCGTCGACTTGTTCTTGATCCCGAACGGCCGCGGCAATGATCTTTTGAATCTGTTCCTCAATCAAAATATGCGGGACCATTTCGCCGCCGATTTTCGAAATCCGACTCTGACGCCCCGTGATCCAGAAAAAACCGTCGGCGTCGACCTTGCCGACGTCACCCGTCGTATACCAACCATCCTTAATCACCTCGGCAGTCAACTCGGGACGTTTGTAATACCCCTTCATCACGGTCGGCCCCTTAACGACAAGCATTCCAACATGCTCCGGCGGCAGGTCCTCTCCCGTGTCCAAATCGACGATCTTGACCGCAATGTTCGCGACGGCACGGCCGATGGAACCGTCCTTGCGATACTTGTTGAACGTGTCCGGACGACGACAGTCCGGCGTGTTGGTCGTGGGGAGCGGCGAAAGTTCCGTCGCCCCAAATCCTTCACCCGGTCGCGGACCGAATTTTTGCTGCCAAGCGTCCATCACGTCGATCGGCAACTTTTCGGCCCCGCACATCACGGTATGAACGTTTTCAAAATCCTGCTTCGGACAGCGTTTGAGGAAACCATGCAGAAACGTCGGCGTCGAAGGGAAAAATGTTCCGGCGTATTTTCTCGCCATTTCACCGACTTTTTTCGGCTCCAAGGGACTGAAATGGAACGCTCCGGCCCCACCGCAAAAGATCGGCAACCAGAAATTGCCCATGAAACCGAAGGCATGGAAAAACGGCAACATGCCGATCACCGTGTCTTTTTCGTGGAGCCGCATCGCGTCGACAAACGATCGACCGACCTCCGAAAGGTTGTTGTTCGTCAGCATCACGCCCTTCGGCTTGCCGGTCGACCCCGAGGTGTAAATGATCGTCGACAACTCCTCGTGAAGTCCCTTGCGATGCAGCCCGAGCAATCGCTCGCCAATAAAATTCGGCAAGAGAACCGCCGCCGCGAAACAGGAAATCCTATCGAACGTCGTCGCCTTTTTCAAAAGGTCTTCCGTGCAGATGATCTCGGCACTCAACTTCAGGTTCGGAAACCTTTCTAAAAGCTTCCGGCTCGTAAAAACGTGCTTGATCTCGCCCTGAACGACACAGTGATCGATCGTCTCCTGATTGAACGTGAAATTCAAGTTGACCGGCGTGCGACGGTCCAGTGTCAGGGCGGCGTTAAGGAGCGAACCACCAACGGACATCGGAACCAGCAGCCCGACGTTCTGCTCTTCCGTTCGCGGTTTCAGAGCGTAGCGTCTCAAAAGTTTTCGAAAAACATACACTGCCGCAAGGAATTTGTATCCGCTCAGCTCAATGCCGGTCGAATCGGCGAACATCAGCTTTCGGCCTCGTTTTCGAGCGGCGCGGATCAGAATCCTGCCCGGAATCGGCAGCTTTTTCTTACTGTGTTCCCGCATCGTGTCGACGCCGAGTTCCTCGACGGCCCGCTGAACCTGCATCGGATACGCCGGTTTGTAGATCGGCTTGCCAAATGAAACGATCACGTCATTGTACAGCTTACGCGGCCAAAACGTGAACTTTTTGTCGCCGTATTTATAGCTGAACATGCTGCCGTAAAGACCGCCGATGTGAACCGGGACGATCGGCGTGTCTTCGGCCCCCTTCAGGATCGAGAGGAAACCGGGTTCAAACGCCTTAATCTGGCCGGTACGCGTGATACCGCCTTCCGGGAAAATACCGAGCCAGTCGCCGTTTTTCAGGGCTTCCCGAGCCGTTTTTAAGGCTTGAACGACTTTCTTGCCGGGAAGCACACGGATCAGGCCCGTGTCCCGGGCGACGCCGGCCAAAATGTCTGGCACGAAATTCGAATGGGCGAAGAACCGAACGTTCTTCGGCAGCGAGTCGTAAAGGAAAACGCCGTCGAGATAACTGACATGATTCGACACGAACAGGACGCCGCCCTCCTTCGGAATGTTCTCCAGACCGACAATCTTCGGCCGGTAGATGACCCAGGCCGTTTTCGTAATCACGAAGAGCAAGAGCGGTGTCAGGAAATGCCAGGCAAGCAGGAAACCGACGATGAGGACCATGGCGCAGGTCGCCCCCCAAATTGCGTTGGCGGAAAACCCCAGTCCGACGGACAAAAACGGGAAAACCCCTCCGGCAAATAAGAGCATCGCGGAAAACGAAAAGAAATTCGTCGCGGCAAGAACTCTTCCCCGATGTTCCGCGGGACTTTGCTCCTGAATATACGAGACCATTGGAATATCATAAACTCCCGCACAGACTCCAAGCGAGAAAAGGAAAATCGCGCCGTATCCGTAGCTGAACGTCCACATCGACGCGGTTCGACCAATGGTGTCGGCGTCCGGGGTGAACGCGAGAAGCAGTCCGCAGATTCCGATACCGAACGCTCCGAGCGGAACCAGTCCCAGCTCAATGCGTCGCTTCGAAATGAGCCCCGCCAAGATGGAGCCCAACGCAATTCCAAAGGAAAGCAGCGCCATCAAATACATCGCGTCTCCCTGCGTGACATGCAAAATGTATTCGGAGTAGACGTCGACGTTTTGCTGGGCGAGTGCTCCAAGTCCCCAGAAAAAGGCGCTTCCGAGCGCCGGAATGAAAATCCAACGGAGCTTCGCGAGAAAATAGATATCCCGACAAATTTGCGTTGCCGGATTCCAAGGAAACTTCGCTTTCGGATCGGCGGGCGGAAGTTTCGTGATGTAAAAGCTCGAAATCCAACCGAGAATCGCGATTCCCATCAAACAGATCGCCCAAATCCAAGGGCGTTCGAGTCCGCCGGTCGAGGCCGCCGGGTGATGTTCGGCGTCGAACAGGGTCGACCATTCAAACAGCATTCCGCCGAGTACTTGGCCGGAAACGCAAGCGATCATCGTCGTCATCCCGATCACGCCGTTCGCTTCCGTGAGCCTGTCGTGCGGAACAAGGTCTGGAAGGCTGCCGTACTTTGACGGACTGAAGAACGCTCCCTGGATGCCCAGAAGACAAAGGACAACAAGCATGGTCGGAACGTGCTGCAGGTAGATCCCGATGATTCCTCCGACCAGGATGACGATTTCGGCGACTTTACACCAAATCATCACGCTCCGACGGCTGAAGCGGTCGGTGCAAAATCCCGCCCAAGGCGTGAAAACGACGAACGGAAGAAAAAACGTCACGGCACCGAGCGTCAGGATCATCTTGGCCCCGTTCGGAGTATTCCAGCCGTCGCAATACTTTCCGACCGGAATGATGAGCCAACGGAAAATGTTGTCGTTGAACGACACCATGAACTGCGTGATCAGAAGGGCGATAAACCCTTGGTTCCAAAGACTGGTCGGCTTGGATGGGGCGTTCGAAATCATGATCGAAGAAACAGGTCGCAAAGGCAAAAAAGGAAACCGTCCATTGTACCAAATACCACTCCCCGCGACACTGGGGGGAGCGACGTCATTCTTTGTCTTTAAGGCATCTCGAAAAACCTGTCCCAACGTCGGCGGGACCGAAAGCATCTCTTGATTTTTCAAGACCGGGACCACAGGTCCCGGCTCGTTTTCGAAATATTTCGGACTTCTTCTTATTCCAGTCGCTCAATCTCTTCGATGGAAAGACCAGTTCCTTGGGCGATCATTTTTTTGTCAACGCCAAGTTTTTTCAAATTTCTGGCAACTTCGATCTTTCCCTCGATCTTTCCCTTGATTATTCCCTCGATCTTTCCTACGGCTTCTCCCTCGGCTCTGCCTTTATCCCATCCTTCGGTTCTTGCGGTTTCCATGACAGCGTAGTTGTCGCGATAGGTTTTCAGGCTCGCCTCGTAACAGACTTGTTCGTTTGTGTTCATTTGCGCAATCTCAGCCGTTTCGAACGCCCGTTCAAAAACAGGCTCCCGCAGAATCGTCGGGATATGGTCGAAACAGGACAAGTTTTTCAAGAAATAGAGCCACTTGTCTCGATGAGTTTCAAGTTCTGCTTCCGTTTTCGTAAAAAGCGGCATCTGGAGAAAAATGAACCGCAATTTGTCGTAAAACACGTCGCCATCCTGATCTTTGAGCATGACGTCCCGCAGGAACTTTCGGCGTTCCTCCCGCTCATCGTATTCGAAGCCGAGAATTCCAACGAAGTAGATCGCCTGAAGTTTGAATTGCCATTCTTCACCTCGAATTCCCTGTTCCCGGATAGGATAAGCCGTGTAAAAGAGGGCGCGGTCTTTGAAATAATGCTGCTTCGCATTTTGCATCTCGACGATGAATTTTTCGCCGTTTTCAGCCTCGCAGAAAATGTCGAAAATCGCTTTGCGATCCGCTTCCGACGGACCGAGCTGTTCGGTATTGCGAAATTCCAGTCTCTCGATTCGATGCTTTTCCGGCAAGAACGTGTTCAGAAAATCAATGAGGAGATCCTTGCTCGCCTCCTCCCGAAACAGCTTCTTGAACCCGAAATCCGTGTAGGGATTGACATATTTCGACATGTTTTCATCTTTCCTTTCCCCTTCATTTTAGCGAAAACTCCTGAAAAAAGCTACAGAGAAAATTATTTCCACGCAGCGAGTCTTCAAAAGATGGATTCCCCTTCATCTTGACGACAATCACGGTTTTTCCTCCCAAGCACTCGATTTCCGAACGCGGCTCCGTCGTTGAACCCGCCCTAGTCCGTCCCGGAAAAGCTGATACAATTGCTACGACGTTCCTTAGTACTCATCATCGGATCCAATATCCCTTCATTATCTTGGAGAAGCCTTCCATGACGATTGAAAAATCAAAGTTGCCGTATAAAGTCGCCGACATGAGTCTCGCCGAATGGGGCCGCAAGGAAATCGTCCTTGCCGAAAACGAAATGCCCGGTCTCATGGCTCTGCGGAAAAAATACGGCGAATCGAAACCGCTCAAGGGCGCCCGAATCGCCGGTTGCCTCCACATGACGATCCAGACGGCCGTTCTCATCGAGACACTGACCGCACTCGGAGCCGAGGTGACGTGGAGCAGTTGCAACAAGTTTTCGACTCAGGACCACGCCGCCGCCGCAATTGCCGCAACCGGCGTCCCGGTTTACGCCTGGAAGGGGTTGAGCGACACGGAATTCGATTGGTGCATTGAGCAGACCGTGATTTTCCCCGACGGCAAGCCGCTGAACATGATTCTCGACGACGGCGGCGACTTGACCTTCCTGCTCCACAAGCCGGAATACGCCGAAATCATGAAGGGCGTCAAAGGAATCTCCGAGGAAACGACCACGGGAGTTCACCGGCTCGTCCAGATGCATCAGCGGGGCGAATTGAAGGTCCCGGCGATCAACGTCAACGATTCCGTGACGAAGAGCAAGTTCGATAATCTGTACGGCTGCCGCGAATCCTTGGCCGATGGCATCAAGCGGGCGACCGACGTGATGATCGCCGGAAAAGTCGTCGTCGTCGCCGGTTACGGGGACGTCGGCAAGGGCTGCGCCCATTCGATGCGAAGCTACGGCGCCCGCGTCATCGTCACGGAAATCGATCCGATCTGCGCCTTGCAGGCCGCGATGGAAGGCTTCCAGGTCATGTCGATGGACGACGCCGCGTCGATCGGCAACATTTTCGTGACGACGACCGGCTGCTGCGACATCGTCATGGCGGCCCACATGGCGAAGATGAAAAATGACGCGATCGTCTGCAACATCGGACATTTCGACGTTGAAATCGACGTCGCCGGACTGGAAAAATTTCCCGGTATCAAGAAAATCAACGTCAAACCGTTGGTCGACAAATACACGTTCCCGGACGGTCATTCGATCATCTTGTTGGCGGAAGGCCGGCTCGTGAATCTCGGTTGCGCAACGGGACATCCTTCGTTCGTCATGTCGAACTCGTTCACGAACCAGACCTTGGCGCAGATCGCGCTGTGGACGGAACCGGAAAAATATCCGATCGGCGTGTACATGCTTCCCAAATACCTCGACGAAGAGGTCGCCCGGTTGCATCTCGAACAGATCGGCGTCAAACTGACGAAGCTGTCGAAAAAGCAGTCCGATTACCTCGGCGTTCCCGTCGACGGTCCGTTCAAACCGGATCATTATCGATATTAATCGATTTTTCATGCGACGAAAACGAGCCGCGACCTGCGGTCGCGGAGTGAGGAGATTGCCCTTGTTCTCTGCGACCACAGGTCGCAGCTCGTTTATATGCGGCTCGTTTTATGTGAGGAATCCGTTTTCGCCAAATATTAGTTCGACAGCGTTATGAAACAGAAAACTTTGGGAGCGGAACAACTCCAAGCGATCAAAGACGTTCTCGCCTATATCAACTTCTCCTCGGGAACGAGGGACGTCAAGGTGTTTCATGCGCTTAACATGCTTTACGCCTTCGTCGACGATTCCGACGGCGACAAGCCCAAAAAACAGAAGAACAGCGAACGGAAATCCTCCGCCGTTCGTGTTCTCGATCTGCTCGAAACGGAACTTCAAAAACTTTCGACCGAAGGCGGGCCGTTCCGAGCCGACGATCAGGCCGGACTTATCCTCAAATTGGTCCACCACGAATTGCTGCCCGGATACAGGAAGTTCCACGAAAATCTTCTGTTCCACCAAACCGACGAGCATCTATTCAATCCATTTTTTTTGGGAAAAGCGTTCGAATTCGTCCTCCAACAAGGTACGCCGTGGACGGAAACGGAGCGGATTCTCAAGGGAACAATCGACTCCCTGAACGAGTACATCGGCTACCGTCCGGTGCCGGTTCTTGAAGGCGAGGAAAAACATCAGGCGAATGATCATGAATGGGTTGCGCCGATTCCGTTGTTTGTTGCCGGAATCGGAGCGGCTTACGGTCGTTACCAAAAAGTTGTCGAACAGGCCTTGAAAATCTTGCAGGAAACCGACGACGGCATCCTGCACGACGCCTGTTTCAATCTCGGAAAATTCAACGAGTTGGTCCTTGATCCTCGCGCCTACGATTTCGACCATCCGGTCAATCGGAAGCCGAACTACCATTTCGGGATCTGGGACCCGCATTTCATCGGCAACGACGGATATTATCATCGTTTTGTCGTCCACCAAGTCACGTTGGACGGTATCATGCGACGCATGGAAACGGCGTACATGGGAGAATCCGACGCCGCGACGATTCCACAGGACGAACTGCTCTACGAAGCCGGCGCGGTTCTCGTTGGAACCATGCTCATGGGGTCCGGCGTCTGCGGAGACACGCCGCAAACCCACGACTCGGAAACATCCCTGACGGACTTGATGCCGGTCATCGCGGCCTATCGGGATCGCTTCTACGACCAGATCGTCCAGAAGATTCCTGAAAAGATGAAGCCGCGTATCGAAGCGGAACAGAAACGTTTGCATCAACCGTTCGGCGGATGTCGGCAGGATCTGAACAAACAGCTCGCCAAACGACGAGCGGACCAACTTCAGCGGATGCACCTTGCCCGGATTTTCGCCCGAATGGGCTATTTCGACGCAGCGCAGCACCAAACGGACATCATCTCGGTTGCATCGGCTCGGATTCTGACGAAGATCGATTGCCTGATCACTCAGTCTCATTTTCTGATCGACCGGGAAAAACTCGAAGAATCGGCGGGGCTTTTCCAGCCGATGGAACAGTTGATTCGCGATGGTATCAGTTGCGGAGCGATTGTCGATCCGTGGACGATTCTCGGTTTCGGCGCCCAGTACAGCTTGTTTCATTCGGTGGAAAACACGATTCACGACCACCGAGTCGACGAATTGATCAACCTGCTCGAGGATATTTTCGACCTGTACAGCCGCGTCCAGAAGGAAGCCGCCGCCGCCGGCAAGGGTGATCTTCAAGCGGACCTCTCCGACAAGATGAGCGACTTGGCCGGTTGGTGGGACCGATTCGGAAGCACAGAGGTTTCGGGGCTCGACAGTTTCTCCGGCGAAGACGCTTGGGACTCCGCCGCGAAAGTTTCGACGGCCCTCGCCGCCTGGCACAAAGCGGGTTCGGCGGCCGGCGACATCGCGTTTTGGAACCGGCACGTCGAACGTTTCAAGTCGACCAAGGCGTTCGTCCTGCTTGCCGAAGCCCTGCTCGACCAACGAGATCCGGTCGCCTCCATGGCCCTGATGATGTACTGGCTCAGCAATTCGGAAACCATTCCGTTGACGGAAGGCGACTATTCCTTCCATTCGATCGCGCTGCGCTGGATGGAACAGCTTTGGAAGGAGCCGAAACAAGACGACGAATCCGCCGGAACACCCAAAAAATTTCCGCCGATGAGTCCGATGGAGCGCTGGACGCTCACCAGGAAGTTTTTCGACTTCATTGAAGCGAACGCCGACCGATACTGGCACGTTCCCGAGGTCGAACTGGACGACACCCTTTTTGACGAAAACGCCAAGGGCGAACGCAAAGCCAAACGAGCCGACAAAAAGAACAAACGAAAGAAAAACGCTCCGCCGCCTCAAGACGAGTTCGTCGAAGACGAGTTTGCCGAAGAAAAGATGCCGCCGTATTCCGAGGAGCCGTATGCCGACGAGTCCGACGACGAGGATTCGATTTACAGCGCGGCGTACGAAAACGTCACGTATCACGATACGACGGACGACGGGATCGACGATTCCATGATGGAAGCGCCGAATCCGAATTATCAGGACGAGGACGATTTCGAACTCGCCGAGGAAACCGAACGGATCAGCGACCGTTTGGCGTTTATCGTGACAATGTCGAAACTCTGGAAGTTCGTCACGGAAAAGGTTGCCTCCTTGTCGACGCTCGCCAAGGAGAACGCAGAGCAAAACGTCTCGACGGAAGCACCGGCGAGCCTCGAAATCTGGCTCGAACAGCTTGGTATCTTCGCGCAGGGACTCGAAGGACTCCTCAAAAAAGTCGAATCCTATCAGGTTCCGGAACCGAAAGGAACCTCCGATTCGCTGCTCGAATACGATCGGCATCGCGGGACAAAAGAAATCCTGATCGATCGTGTTGTTTGGACCAGCGTTGAAGTCGCCGACGCCCGAATGATCCTTGAATCGATGCTCGGCAAGAACTTTTGGAAAGGAACCATCGAACCTTGGAAAAAAGCCGTCCTCGAAGTCAACAGTCTCGTCTTCCGTGGCGACGCCAAGGCGTTGCGGAAATCCTGGTCCGCCATGCTTCGAATCCTGTCGAAGGAAACGATCCTTTACGTTCCAACTTCCCGGGGCGGAACGGCGGCCGCGATCGTTCGTTGCCGTTGCATTCAACAGGCGATTCTCCGACTTCTTGAATACGCCCCCCGATTGGGACTCTTAACGGAAGAGTTTCAGCTTCTCGACACGATCCAGATGATGGAGGAACACAATCCGATCAGTCCCGGAGCGATTACGGAATTCGACCGACTCGTCGAAACCGGAACCCGGGCGATCACAAATTGTGTCGCGATTTCCTCGAAGAGCTGGAAATTCCGTAAAATCGACGACGAAAACAACGTCGACGTCGCCCTTGTCGATTACATGGAACGGATCGTCGAACTACTCCTGACGAGTTGGCTCTCACACAGTCGGCAAATCCGGATTTCGCCGGTCGAATCAATCTCCGACAAAACGTACTGGAACGAAATCAAGGAATTCATTCAGCGTTACGGAAAGGATATTTTCACGCAACAGAACATGGGCTTCGGCAATCTGCGTGCGATGCTGCATCAAGGCGTCGAGAATTATCTCCGTTCGCTGATTCGCATCAAACAGGAAGAAGGCGAAATCGAGATGGCCGACCTCCTGACCGACGACCTCCAATCCGGTCGGATCGGTTGGGACGACGCCGTTTCCCGACTCGAAATCATCCTCGAATCGATCGCCGAAAACTATTCGGAATACGTCGACTACAACAGCACGACGACGCATTCGGACCACGGCGAAAAGTTGTATATGTTGCTCGACATGCTCCGCGTGCAAACCGGATACGAGCGGATTTCATGGAACCTGAAACCCGTTTATTGGGTCCACGACGCCATGATTCGAGCGAAATGCGATTCCGCGGCGTTGCTTTGGGAACGGGCCGTTGCCAAACGGAGCGTCGGAGCCGCTGAGAATCATCTTCAGCAATACACGCGGCTCAGCGAAAAATACGGAATGTGGTTGCCGAGCGTTCACGAACGGTTGCAGGAACGGTTCATTCGGCCGCTGCAGATCGACAGAATGTGCGGCCTCGTGTCCATGGCGGTCCGACAGGCAAAGGAAGACGGAGAACGACCGGTCTTCAAAGAGCTGCTCGCCCAGATTGAAAATTTCGCAAAGGAACCGATGGGCGTCGGCTTTGAGATGCCGGAATGGTTGACGGCCCTTCAGGACGAAGTCATGGCGACGCGAACCGACGTTCCAGAAGGCGAAAAGGACAAGGACGTTTTCAGTATCACGCCGCATTTCGAACAGGTCAATCTGACTCGCGGTCAACTGGACAAGATGATCGAGTCCTGGGACCGGCGCGGAAAATTCATCTGAGGCTCTCGCTGGAGTATAACAGACCCAAGACTCGCTTCGCGGCTAAAACGCAAGCGGATCGCCAAGTTGCTACGAAACATTCGAGCGGAAGCCTAAAAAGACCAACCAACTTCGGAGGAAAACAATGAACGAAACGGTCGCCGGTTTTCAGCATCTTGCGTCGAGTCGATTTTCCGTCCGTCAATTCGCCGCTCGACCGGTCGAAAAGGACAAACTCGCTCTTATTCTCGAAGCGGGCCGGGTTGCACCGACCGCATGCAATTTTCAGCCGCAACGGATTCTCGTCCTCGACAATCCCGAAACGCTCGCCAAACTGAAGGTTTGTACCCCTTATCATTTCGACGCCCCGCTTGCGCTGCTCGTCTGTTACGACAAATCGGTGAGCTGGAAAAGAAAATATGACGGCGACGACGCCGGAACGGTCGACGCGAGCATCGTCACGACGCAGATGATGCTGCAAGCGTTCGAACTGGGAATCGGCTCGACGTGGGTCGGAAGCTTCGATCCGCGGAAAATTCATGACGAGTTCCAACTGCCGGACAATTATGTGCCTGTCGCCCTTCTGCCGCTCGGCTATCCCGCTGACGACGTGAAGCCGAGTCCTCAGCACTTCAAACGGGAGCCGATGGAGAAAACCGTGTGTTTCAACGAGTTTTCGACGAAGTAAAGGTTTTTCCACTGAAAAGTTTTCCCCCGCTGGATTGATCGTTGACGTTTTGACTCTCGTTGAAACAACAACCCCGGAACGTGCTTCACGGCTGGAACCCAGCGCGGCAGCTCCTGTTTGGCTGGCGGCCCTGCCGCCCTGTGATTTTTTCATGAAAGTTTTACCCGCTTTTCTTCCAATGAGTGCTCCCTGGATTACCTATCGACCAGAAATCAAGGTGTTGGACTGTACGATTCGTGACGGCGGTTTGGTGAACGCTCACCAATTCGACGATTCTTTCGTCCGAACGGTCTACCGAACCTGCGTCGAAGCCGGCGTCGACTACATGGAGGTCGGATACAAGAATTCCGACAAGATTTTCGCTCCGTCAAAGCATGGAGCGTGGAAGTTCTGTAAAGAAGACGACGTTCGCCGAGCGATCGGGGAGGAGCCGAACACCGTCAAACTCTCGGCAATGATCGACGCCGGAAAAACCGATTGGAAAAACGATGTGTTGCCGCGAGAACAGAGTATTTTCCATACGATGCGGGTCGCGTTCTACGTCCATCAAGTCGAGGAAGCGGTCGACATGATTCAGGACGCTCACCAAAAAGGCTACGAAGTCTGGGCGAACCTGATGGCGGCGTCGACGGCGAAAGAAGTCGAAATCGATCAGTCGCTCGACATTCTTTCGAAGACTCCGGCTTCGGCCCTCGTTGTCGTCGACAGCTACGGTTCGATGTACGCGGAAACGATCGAGTATCTCGTCAAGAAATATCTCCGGTACGGTAGGGATTCCGGCAAAGAAGTTGGAATTCACGCCCATAACAACCAGCAGCTCGCCTTCGCTAATTCCATCGAAGCGATCATCCACGGAGCGAACCGGATCGACGCATCGATCGGCGGCTTGGGACGCGGCGCCGGAAACTGTCCGATGGAGCTGATGCTCGGATTTCTGAGAAACCCCAAATTCAAGTTGCGACCGATCTACGCCGCAATGGACGAATTGATCAAACCGCTGCGAAAAAATCTTGATTGGGGCCCCTCGCCGGAGTATAATATCACCGGCCAGATGAACCAGCATCCCCGGGACGCGATTGAAGTTCGTGAGAATCCCGAATTGCGCGATCACTATCTGGAGTTTTACGACCGCATCGTCAACGAAGCGTAGATAAATAAAAAAATAAAAAGCCGGAATGGAGGCGGTATTCTGCCGTAAATTTGATGCGGCGGCTTCATTTCGACTTCTATGGAACTGTAAAGAAATAACTTGTACAAAGAGCCCCGAGTGGAGGCGGTACTCCGCCGTAACTCGGGGGTTGAAGCGGTAGCTAATATTGTACGATTGTACAGGTTGTTTATTTACCGATACTATACTGCGAAACGGCATTCGACTGACATTTTGAGGAAAGGTTTTGCTGTTTCGCTTTTTTTCGTAAAGTCAAATACCGTCAAACGATGAGCCGACCAACGGAAGGCGGCGTCGATGAAGCCGAAGGCAGCCGCCTTACCGTACTACGGTATAGCTTCATGTCAACCATCGATTTGGAGAAGCCGGCAATTGCACGGTTTTCGTCGAGACTTCCGCTCCTGCTGCCCGCGTTCACGGGAACCAGATGCTCGTCCCGGCAGGCGTCGATCAGGAGCAGTTTGAATTTTGCCGGACACTTGTCGAGGCGATCATAGATTTTTTTGTGTCGAAATCATCCAATCAAACGCTCGTTGCCTTGCAGGATCTCGTCGATCTGAGCGACCAGAGCCAGACCTTCCGAAGTCAGTTTGTTCGCCGTGAAAACCTCCTTTTTCGTCTTCAACATGGACAGTTCCGTGTCTGTTTTTTCCTTGTTGACGATCAGTTCCTGGATTTTCTTGTTCGCTCCGACCAACGCTGATTCGATTGCCGAGATCGAAGTCGCCAAACCGGCGTTTTGAGCAACGATTAAATCGCCCTGCGTTCGGAGTTGGGCTTCGGAGTATTCCTTGCTGCGAACCGTGACCGGGAACTTGCCTTCGGCATTCATCGAGGCGTTCGGAGCTTCCGCTCCGTTGCGATCATTCGCTCCCGATGGTCGCTGGTGTCAACGAGCGAAACAACGTGAAGCGGACCATTGGGAGCCGAAGGCAATCACCTGGACGACAGGTCCTTGGAAAACGTGCGACAAGTGACGATTCAACCGATCATCGAAGCGTTCATCAAACCCGGAACGCTGGTGAACACGGACGAATACGAGATTTACGGGCGGCTTCCGGAATGGGGTTACGAGCACAAAACGGTTTGCCATGGTCACGGCGAGTATGCGCGAGACGAGGACGGCGATGGGAATGATCGGCTCTGGCAGCTTGAACAGCTTTTTCAGGCCGTCAACGCGGTCCTGCCGGGGATGCACGCCAAGAGCGGACGCTGCGACGGTTGGTAATCTCTGGCATCGGCATGGCGGCACTCCTGCGAAAAACGGGTGCGAAAGCCAGATTATACCCGCTTTTCCTCGCAAATAAAAGCCGGAATGGAGTCGCCGTGTTTCATTTTCCGGCTGGCGCAATGACGATGTGCTGAGTTCGCCGTACCGAACGACCGTCATTACGGCGAGTACGCCTCCATTCCGGCTTTTATTTGGGGTCGAATGATACAAAAGCCGGAATGGAGTCGGTACTCCGACGGAATGACGGTGTGTTGATTTCGCCGTACCGAACGGCCGTCATTACGGCGAGTACGCCTCCATTCCGGCTTTTATTTGGGGTCGAACGGTACAAAAGCCGGAATGGAGTCGGTACTCCGACGTAATGACGGTGTGTTGATTTCGCCGTACCGAACGGCCGTCATTACGGCGAGTACGCCTCCATTCCGGCTGTTGTGTGAGATCGAACGGTACAACAGCCGGAAGGGAGCCGGTACTCCGGCGTACTGACGGTGTGCTGAGTTTGCCGTGCCGACACCATCTCTTACATGAAGAAAGCGTTTACGAAAAAAGGCCGGCCGGCGTTTCGATTTCAACCCCAACGGGGTTCAACAAGGTAGCCGGGGGTAAGCGGTACTCCGCGCAACCCCCGGAAAATAATCCATTTCACGAACCGCACACCAACGGGGTGCAACAACGCCGAGCGTGTGCACCTTGTGCGACCCATTGGGGTCGGTGTTCTATTTCGTTCCATGACCGGGGGTTACGGCGAGTACGCCTCACCCCCGGCTACCTTGTTGCACCCCGTTGGGGTGGAAGATTCGTTGCCCCCAATCGGCAAACGCTCCCTTTTGGACCTGTGTCCTACGGGCTTCGCTTGGCGCAACAAAGATCTTGGACAAGGACACCGTGCTACGGTATATCGTGACAATGCAACAGGTGCCGTCTCAGTCGGAAAGCGCGAAGCGATCAAAAATTTTGTGATGAATCGGTTTCACGGCGTGATAAAGTTCCCGGTAGGTTTCGAAGACGGCCTGATAAAGCATCGCATGAGTTTCATCCGGCACGTAACGAACGTTTCGGCAGTCGATTCGTTCAAACGCGTCCTCCGCATCGCGGTAGAGACCGGCACCGATTCCGGCAAGGATCGCCGCTCCCAGAACGGTCGCTTCCTCCACGCCGGGAACCGTGACGGGAAGCCCCAGCATGTCCGCTTTGCTCTGCATCCATAAACCGTTTTGAGTCGATCCGCCGACGGCAATGATTTCGGACGATTTTCGCCCCGTTCCACGCTCCATGGTCGTGATGACGTCGAGAAGTTGGTAATTGATCCCTTCGAAAATGCTTCGGATCATCTCGGCCTGCGTCGTTCGGACATTCAATCCGACAAAGGCGCCCCGTGATCGGGGATCGACATTCGGGCACGACGACCCGCCCAAATGCGGGAGAAACAGCACGCCGCCCGAACCTGGTGCGGTCTCTCCCACCATTCGGATCAGGTACTCCCAATCCAGCGGCGAATCGGGATTGTTCGACGGCGATGCGAAATTCCGGCGGCACCACTCCAACATTTCACCGGCAGGATTGCCTCCCCAGAGCGAGTATCCCTTTGGAACGACATGTGACTGTGTCGTCAACCCGGAGCGACCCAACAAAGGATCCAAAGGGGGTTCGGCGGCGAACATGTCGATCATTTCCCAAGTCCCGGTGATGCATAAAACTTTTCCCGACCGAAACGCTCCGACCGGAATCGAACTGCAAATATGGTCGTGACCGCCGAGAAAAACGGGCGTTCCTTCCTTCAATCCCGTTTGCACGGCAGCCGACGCCGTGATAGGCCCGATGGCGGTCGTACTGGAAAAAACATCGGGCAAAATATTCAGCGGGATTCCGGACAACCGGCTCATTTCGTCCGACCAATCCTGCGTTCGCTGGTCGAAGAGCATCGTACACGACGCCATGCTGTAATCGCTCGCAAACGCCCCACAGAGCCGGAAATTGACATAATCTTCGATCAAGAGCCACTTGAACGTCTTGGCGAAAATATCGGGTTCGTGCTCCTTGATCCAAAGCATCCGCAGGGCCGAGTTGATCGCCCAGACCGGATTTCCGCCGATGGAAAACGTTTTGTCCGCTCCGATTTCCTTGACCCATCGGTCATACTGCGGCTGCGTCCTCGGATCGTGCCAGGAGATCAACGGGTAAAGTGCTCTGCCGTCTTCGGTCATGGGAAGACCGTCCATTCCCATGCCGGTCGTCGCCATCCCTTTGATATCGGAAGGATCGGCAATCCGTCCGACGACGTCGCGAATCGCGGCGGCAGTTTCGTTCCAAAGTTCGTCCGGATCCCACACGACCCATTCGGGATGGTCGGGGTTCGGATGAAAACGCCGCATCGGTCGGGTCCCCTTGGCGACGGCGTTCCCCTGCAAATCGTAAAGAATCGTTTTAATCGACGTGGAACCCAGGTCGATGCCAAGCAAAAAATCGGTCATGATTCGCTAAACGGTTGCGATGAATTGGAAAACGGATCATCTTGTTGTCGCGACGCTTTTCAGACGCTCCCGACCGTACCCGAAAGAAGAAAGGTCCGGGACGAGACCGTTGACGATGGGGAGATCAGTCTCTCCGTTGATGCATCGGATCAAATGGGACGCGAAAAGTTTCGGGCTGTTGCGAAACGCGTCGGCCGTGCTTCCGGCGATGTGCGGAACAATCGTTACGTTATCGAGCGTCAGGAAAGGACTCTCTTTCGGCAGCGGCTCCTCCTCGAAAACATCAAGGGCCGCCCCCATGATTTTTCGCCTCGAAAGAACGTCGACGAGGGCCGCTTCGTCGACCAGACCGCTCCTGGCGGTATTGACGAGAATCGCCGTCGGCTTCATCATTTCGAGTCGACGTCGGTCGAGCAGATGATGTGTTTCCGGAAGATACCGGGCATGAACGGACACAATGTCCGATTGCCGCATGAGTCGATCGAGATCGACAAATTCGACCCTTTCGTCGTCACCCGATCGGTAAGGATCGTAAGCGAGCACGTTTGCCCCGAAGGCGACGACATATCCCGCGACAAGCCGGGCGATCGAACCGAACCCGACCAAACCGACGGTTTTTCCGTACAATTCCGGGATGTCGTTTTTGTTCGGATAATCCCGCGTCCAGTTTCCCCGCCTCAATTCGGCGTGCCCTCGGGCGATGTTCCGGAGTTCGGCGAGAATGAGCCCGACCGTACACTCGGCGACGGCCCGGGCGTTGCGTCCCGGCGTATTGAATACGGAAACTCCGTTTCGGGTGGCGGCGTCGACGTCCACGTTCTCCACGCCCCCCCGGAGGACGCCGATGATTTTCAACCGTTCGGCCGCATCGATCAATCGTTTCGACAACGGCGGAAATTGAGTGACGATAATATCGTAGGCGTCGACGTCGCGGCGGATCTCCTCGGGGAGCGGAACCGCATCCGGACCGTTCTGCTCGATCGTGAGATTCGCCTGTTGGAGTTCTTCCAGGGTGGCGTGCTCCCAAGGCCGGATGTCGACGTCGACATCGAATTCCGCGAGGTTCGCCAACCCGGCTTCCATGTAACGACACGGTATGTAATGATCGCTGATCGCCAAAAGTTTCATCATATTTTTTGCATCAATAGCGTTTTGACGCCCCGGCCAAGCGGATTTTTTCTTCCACGACGTCGCCGAGGGCTTCCTGGAGTCGGGCAAAATAATCTTTGGGAAGCGGATCCTTTCGTGTCGTTTCCGACACGATTTGTCGGAAACGTTTCCACATGCCGACCCGGCTGTCGGCGTAAACGTTGAATTTGCAGATTCCCCCGGCTACGGCTTCGCGGATCTGGTCGTCCGGGGTTCCGGAACCGCCGTGCAAAACCAGGGGAACGGTACTCACGGCGTCGAGTTTTTTGAGCAGGGGAATATCCAGATTCGGCAGTTGTTCGTAAACACCGTGCGCGGTTCCGATCGATACGGCCAAAGAGTCGACGCCGGTTTGTTCGACAAAGGAGACGACCTCTTCCGGCTGCGTGAGAATGTTTTTGACGTTTTCTTTCGCCGTCAAATCGAATCCGCCGACGAGTCCGAGTTCCGCCTCCACGGACGCTCCGTACGGTACGGCCAGTTCGACGACTTTTCGTGTCATTTCGACGTTCTTTTCAAACGGCAACGCGGAACCATCGTACATGACCGACGTGAACCCGTGATCAAGGGCGGTTCGGATCACGGAAATCTCCGTGGCGTGATCGAGGTGCATCACGATCGGGATCGTGTAACGATCAGCGACCGCTTTGACGATTGCCGGATAATACCACCAGGTTTTTTCGTCGATTTCGACCGTGTAGAGCATCAGGAAGATCGGTGATCGACACGCTTCGGCCCGGTCGAGAATTCCCCGGATCATGACATCGGCGATGCAGTTGAATCCCGGCACGGCATAGCGTTTTTCCCGGGCGTCTTTCAGTACGTTTTTTGCGGTAACGAGCATGGGGGCGGTTTTTTTTTCGTGCTTGTGTTTGAATGACGGTTGGAGTGTTCGCGGTATTCACAACAGCCGGAATGGAGGCGTACTCGCCGTAATGACGGTTCATGGCGTTTCCGCCGTCAATACGCCGGCCGAAAAATGAATACGGCGGCTCCATTCCGGCTGTTGTTGGACGAACATTATTTTCTTAACGTTGTACTAATATTTGGAACTGCAAAGGCACCAACCGGTTCGCGGTGCGGTAAGCGGAGTTTCGGCGATCGAGTCCCCTTTCCAGCGAATCCATGTTTCGGACTTTTCTTTCGGAGCGGAACAAATTCGCCCCCAGTCTCGAACTTCTCCGCGGGTCGGATCGTGAACGAGCAGGGACATGGTGAATTCACGCCCCTCGCCGGGACGAATCGCCTTGAGCACCGAAAAAGGGATCGAAATCTCAAAGAAAACGGTTTTGTCCCGTTTCCAGACGAAGGTTTTCGAATCGACGACCATCGGATATTCCGAGGGGCCACGATCCGGCGAAGAGAGTGAAACCAGTCGTCCCTCCTGTCCGTCGGCGAAGGCGAGAAACTGATACAACTCACCGGGGGAGCGGTCGGTTTGAAGGGAACCGATCGCAACCTGAACGGCCGTCGATGGTTTTTTTCCATCGAAGGGAGTCAATTCCAGACCTTCGATTTCGAGCAGGACGCTGAACCGCTTCCGATTCCAAACCGTCTTGATCGTCGCCGACCGCTCCGATTCGGTCCAAGGGACGGCGATCGCGTCGTTCCATTGTTCGGCGGTGTTTCCGTTTTCATCCGGTCCCCGAACGTCGAGACGACTGTTCGGGGCGGTTGTTACAAAAATACGATGGTCCCGGCGGACGGTTTCACCGTTCGGTTTTTTCAGTTCCACGGCAACGGGATAAATGTTTTTCGGATCCGGTTTCCCTTGAGCGACGGTAAAAACAAGCCGTTTCTGATCCGGTGCGACCTGAATCGATTCCGGTACGAAACGCCAGCCGTCGGGACCGATCGGTCTCAACTCCCCCTCCAGCGTCGTCGTCGGGAGAACCTCGATGTTCGGTTTCTGTTCCGGCGAAAGCGGCAGATTGGACAATCGCCACGGTTCGGCGGCAGACGCCGCCACCGGAAACAGAATCAGGAGAAGCAGGAGCATTCGTTTCATCATACTATCGGTCACAAAAATCGCAAGGGATTTCAAAAACGAAAACAAAAACGAAAACGAAAACGACCGCCGTTGTCGTCACTCCAGCGACGGCAGGACGTCTTTTCCCAACGCCTGGACTCTCGGATGTTCGTAAGTTCCGTAAAAAACGCTGTTGCCGTCGAGCCAAAGCTCGATCCGATGCCGTTCCTCCGTCGAAAGTTCGACGCCGTGATGTTCTGCCGTCAAATATTTTTGGAGCGGGGCCGCCGTCGCGCCGAACTTTCCCGCCGTGGTTCGGGAACCGCCGGAAACCGGCAATCGGATTGATCCGTTGGTCGTTACGAAATAAAAACCGTACTTCTTCGCCAACTGATCGTACGATCGCGTCCAGCCGTACGGCGCATCGGGAATGTTCCGCAAATCGAGCTCGTGTTTCGTTTGAAGATCGTTCGACGCCGACAAGCCGGCATCACCGTGACAGCGGACGCAGTGACGGTCCAGTACCGGCTGGACGAGACGGACGAAATTGAGCGGATAACTCCCGTCGACGTCCCGCCGAATCGTCGATGGAGTCCGCTTAAAGGCCATGGAGGTCGGCATCGCCATTTGTTGGGTCGACCGCTTGTTTTCGTGACAGCCGATGCAGGTCAATTGTTCGCCCGGATGCAGATAAGTCGCGCTTCTCATCGATTGGACGGCCCGACCGTTTTCGTCCAACGCTTGGAAATAAATCGGCTTGCCCGCCGGTGCCTCGAAAAAGGCGCTGCCGTCCTCTTCGACCGGAACGGTCCCCAGGACGCCCCGGGCATTGGTCTGGTCCGCGATGCCGATGCGCGGATCGTCAGGCACCGGCGTCGATTTGGCGAAAAGCTGAATGACGCGAAGTTCCTTGATCCGCACCGGCTTGCCGTCGACCAGCGGCCAATCGAAGTCGCTTTGGTAGATGTTGACGATACCGACGTGAGCGGTTTCGTTTCCGGTTTCGTTTCCGTTTCGATATCGGGCCATCTGCGTCGTCTGGGCAGGAATGACCGGAGGCCGCGCACGCTCGGCCAGCGGCAGCGGATTGTGCGAACCGATTGTCGGATCACGGTAGATCAACTCCTTGTTCCCGGCGGCGTCGATCCAGTAAACGCCGCGGTTCTTCGCTTTCGCATCGTAAACGCACAGATAGTCGTCTTCGCTGAACGGCCACGGCGTCCCGTAAACCATTTGTCCCCGCGTGTTCGTCGCCGGTTTCGATTCCGCTTCAGGAAAAGCAACATCCGGAGTCAACCGGGTCAATTGCGACATGGCGTCGTCATCGTCGACACGCTGGTCGATCAACACGAGCGAACCGAAGGCGTGACCGTGGTGTGCCCCGGTGACGGCGACGTAACGGTGCGAACCGGGAATCGCGCGGATGTCCATTTCCATCCACGGTCGCGATTCACGTTTCACCGGATAGTTACCGTGGTAGGATCTCGGATCCCGACCGTCGGGAAAGCAAGTCCAAAGATGGTGGGCGACGTTCGTGTCCCGGTCGACGTAATCCCAGCGGGTGTAGACGAGCATTCCGTTGTGATCGACACTCGGTTGCCACTCGTGGGTTTCGTGATAACTGAGACAGACGATGTCGCTGCCGTCGGGTTCCATGGAAAAAAGCGTGTAGGTCGGACAATACCGACCACATCGCAGGAAACCGCCGCGTCGTTCGCTGATGAAGGCGATCCGACCGTCGGGAAGTTCGCAGGGATCGAAATCGTTCACCGAACCGTCGGTCAATTGGACGAGTCCCGTGCCGTCGGCGTTGCAACGGAAAAGATGGTAACAGGTCGTTTCCGACCATTCATGATAATACTTGACGCTCTTTTCGTTTTTCCATGTCGCGTCGGACGCTTTCGCTTCGCACCAGGCGAAATAGATCGTCTTGCCGTCGAAGGAAACTTCCGGCGAGAGAAAAGCGCCCCCCTGGAGTTTTCGGCCTTTCATCCGTCCGTTTTCGACCACCGAGTTTTCAAGCAGGTCGACCAATTTCGGCGAATCGGAAAGCGGATTTTCGAGAACGTAAAGTCCGCCGCCGGGAACCGCCGTGAAACCGTAAAACTGGTCACACATGTGAAAAGATGGATCGTTGGCGTCGTGCTTCTTGATAAAAAGCAATTTGCCCAGGTTTGCCAAATGAGGATTGCAGCGAACCACGTCCCGTTTCAGCTTTCGAGCCTTCATGTAAAGTGATTCGTACTGATCGGCACCAGCATTTTCCAAGGATTGCCCGAATGACGCGATCTGTCGCTTCAGGGAAGCCAGTTCGTCGGCCTTCGCACCGGGAATCGACTCGATCCGCTTCGCCAGGCTCAGCGCGTCGTCGACGACTTTCCGCGTGTGCTCCATGGAAAACGGCGTTTCGATTTTTTTCTCTTGTTGAAACCGTTCGTCCTGAGCGATCCAGTCTTTGACGACTTCGTTCGTTTCCGAGGCGAAAGCCGTCGAACCGAGCAGGATGAAACAAAAAAATAGTCGGACGATCGTTTTCATGTCGTTTTTCTGAATCGCGTTGCTGAAGGGGAAACTGAAAAGAACCGGGGGGGAGGCGGCACTTCGCCACAACCCCGATGAATCACAAACATATTTTATCGCCGATCCTTCGGTTGATTTCCTGCGCCGCCTTACGGCAGCGACACCGTTTTTCCGTCGTCGACGATGGAGAGCGCGGAAAGGATGTCCGGATTGATCGACGTCGGACAAAGTTGGACGGAACCGTCGCCGAGCAGGATATTGAACGATCCGGGATGTAAGCTGCCGAAAGCGTAACTTCGGGCGGGTATGATGTCCGATCCTGCCGGATCGTTTCCTCCTTCGCTTGAAGTTCCATTGCGCGCATCTTTTTCAACGTAGATCCTCTCTCTCGGATCAGCAAGGTCGGGAGCGGAGCGACCACCTCGTGGGTTTTCACGACGAGCTGAAGCTCGAATTGGGTTGAGGGGCCTCCCCCTTTAGGCTTTCGCCAGAAAGTTTCCTACCAAAAACGGAGAGGTGAGAGGGTGAAAGAGTGAGAGGGTGGGAGAGATGTAACTGATTGATAAAACGTATCTTGCATTTTCCCTTTCACTCTCTCACCCTTTCACTCAAAAGTTGGCGGTTTATTTTCTGGCGAAAGCCTTAGATTTATTCGGAAACTGTAATTTGGGGAAGTTCAGCAGGTTTGGAATCGGAGCTGCGTCCGCAAGGGAGTGGCGGAGCCGAAAAAACCTGCCCCCCCACGACAACCATACAACAAGTATTCCCTTTATACGGGAAAAAGTCAATCACGTTTTTGGCATAATTTATCCGGTTTTGCGCATGCGTTCGAGACACGTTTCGTGGTTCAAACGCATACGCACCTCAAACGTTCCTCACCGGCTGATTCGGCGGTATTCGCCGGGGCGCATCCCCATTTTTTCGAGAAAAACGTCGCTCATGCGTTGCGTGTGGTTGAAGCCGCTTCGATGGGCGATTTCCTCCAATGTCAACTCGGAACCGCGAAGCAGCCGGGCAGCCGTTTCCACTTTGCAGGCGATGATCCGGTCGTGGACCGTGCAGTTGAGTTTTTTCTGGAACAGGAGGTGTATTTTTCGGACGGAAACGCCGACATGGACCGCCACGTCGCGGACTCCGATATTGAATCGGGCGTTTTCCCGGATGAATTCCAACGCTTTGCCCAACGAATCGTCTGTCACGACCGTGATCCGCGACGAATTCCTGACGACGATCTCACTGGGAGGAACCAGGATCGACGTGCCGGCAATGTCGTCGCCGAACATTGCCTTGTCCAAAAGCGTCGCGGCCAGGTGTCCGATGGCTCTTCCGTTGAGACGCACGGCCGACAGGCTCGGAACGGCCAGTTCGCAAGGAACTTCCTCGTCGTCTCCCGAAATGATCGCCGCTGTTTCCGGTACGGCAATGCCGGCGCTGCGGCAAACTTCAAGGACTTGGAGGCCACGGAAAGAATTGCAGGCCATGATGCCGACCGGTTTGGGCAATTTGCGAAGCCAATTCTGGATGTTCAGGTTTTCCGTTTCCCAAAGATTCGTTCGATAGTCGCCCCTGCGTTCGTCGACCGGTTTGCCGATGAACTCATGGAATTCGAACGACGCCGATTCGATGGAGTTACGAAAACCGACGCACCGCTGGTCCGACCAAAGAAGTCCGCGCTGGCCGATGAAGGCGAAATGGACGAAGCCGCGTTCCATGAGGTGTTCCGCCGCAGTTTGGCCGACCAACCGCTGGTCGTTGTAAACGTAAGGAAGCCCCAACGTCATGTTTTGCTCGTTCAAATCGATCACCGGGATCCCCCTTCGACGGGCGAAAGCCGCGATCTCCGGACAGGCGAGGCGGGAAATGATACCGTCGCCGTGCCAAGCCTTCAACCACCGGGGAAACTTCCATCGGGAGAACTCGTAGTCGCAATGGATTCGCCAGGGACCGTACGTGTGAACGTACTGCGTCAACCCCCGAAGCACTTCGCGGCCGTAATTGTTGGTGATCGCCACGATGACGGCCACTTTGGGAATCCGGTTCGGTATGATGTTTTTTTCCGATAATACCGGTTTGTGCGATTCCATATTTTTCCTCAATACCGGGATGGATGACGATGCGCAAAATCGGATTATATTGAATAAAAACATGATTGACAATCATGACGGCGGCAAACTATGATATGCTATGCTTCCATGTAAGATCGTATAAATACATCCCGATTGTTCAGGAGAACGGACACGATGAGAATGACGTTGATTTGTCCCCGTCGATACATTCAAGGCCCTGGCGTGCTCGGCGAACTGGGGATGGCGATCAAACCGCTGGGGAAAAAGGCCCTGATTCTTTGGGATGCGACCCTTCGGAACAGCGTCGGCGAAACGGTCCGCCAGTCGCTCCGTGATGCGGAAATCGATTGGTTCGAAACGGACTTCCAAGGCGAAGCGACACTTGCCGAAAGAAAACGGGTCGGGGATCTGGCGAAGGAAAACGGATGCGATATTTCCGTCGCCGTCGGAGGAGGCAAAGTCCTCGACGTCGGCAAGGGAGCCGCGATCGATTGCGGGATGCGAATCGTGACGGTGCCGACGATCGCTTCGAACGATTCGCCGACCAGTGCCGCCTCGGTCTGGTATGACGAGAATCACAATTTCCGGTATTTCGAGTGCTATCCATTCAATCCCGATTTGGTTCTGGTCGACAGCCGAGTGATCGTCAATGCGCCGGTTCGGGCTTTCATCGCCGGGATGGGGGACGCCCTGTCGACCTGGATCGAAATGGAAGCCTCGGCGCAAACACGCACGAAAAATCTCTCCGGCGGAACACCGACCATGGCAGCAGCGGCCCTGGCGAAACTTTGCTTCGAGACGCTGCTCGAATTCGGACCGGACGCACGCAGAGACGTTGAAAACAAAGTCCTGACGCCGGCCGTGGAGAAGGTCATCGAAGCCAATACGCTGCTCTCCGGCATCGGATTCGAAAGCGGTAGCCTGGCGACGGCCCACGCGATCGGGAACGAACTGTCGAACATCCCCGCTTGCCAACAGGCCGGGATGATGCACGGGGAAAAAGTCGCTTTCGGCGTCGCCACGCAACTCTGTCTCGACGATTCCGTTACGGCAAGCTATCGAAACATGCTGTTCGACTTCATGATCGGGATCGGACTTCCCGTGACGTTTGAAGATCTGAACATGAAAAACGTCGGGCAGGGCGTGCTTCGGCACATCGCGGAAGTCTGTGCCGGCCCCGGTTCGCTTTGCCACAACCATCCGTTCGAAGTCACCGTGGAAAGCCTGACGGACGCCATGATCGCCGCCGACGCTCTCGGCAGGACCCGAAAGGAGCGTTTCGCATGATGACGCCGAAAGAATGCCTGTTGAGTGCGTTTCGCCGGGAAACGCCGGATCGGATTCCGACCTTCGAATGGTTCATCGATTCCGCCGTGTCGCAAACGCTCTGTGGAAGCTCCGATCCGATCGAAGTCGCCGAACGTCTCGACCTCGACGCCGTCAATCTCCGGATCGGTTACGCGAAGACGTGGAAAGACGACCGAACGTACGTCGACGAATGGGGGATCGAGAAGAAATTGACCGGCGACATCCTGCCCGCTTCGATGGGACACCCGATCACGAATCTGGCCGATCACCGCGGCTATGATTTTCCGAAATCCGATGCGCCGGAAAGATTCGCGGAGCTGGAACGTGCCGTCGCTCGATTCGGCAACCGGCGGGGGATCGTCCTGAATTTACGCGACGGATTTTCCGACATGCGTGATCTCCTCGGCTATCAAAACGCCCTGATGGGAATCCTGCTCGACAAAAAAAATTACGCCGAATTATTGAAACGGGTCGTCGACTACAATCTCCGCCTGGCGGAAATCGCCGTCCGTCGTTATGGAATCCAAGTCGTCGCCACGACCGACGACGTTTGCAACGCCGCAGGACCGATCATTTCGCCGAAGGCCTATGCCGAGGTCATCTTCCCCCATTTCAAAACGGTGATCGAAGGATATCGCTCCCTGGGGCTTGCCGTGATCAAACACTGCGACGGCAATGTCCTGCCGTTGCTCGACCTTTGGCTCGAAGCGGGCATCGATTGCCTCAATCCCATCGATCCCGGCGGAGGGTTGGACATGGCCGAGATGAAAAAAGCCTACGGACACCGGATCGCCCTCATGGGAAACATCGACTGTACGGGAAATCTCTGCGACGGAACGCCCGAACAGGTCGACGAGGAGGTTCGAATCTGTATCGAAAAAGGCGGAAGAAACGGTTTGATCGTTTCTTCCAGCAACACGATCCATCAAGGCGTCAAACCGGAAAACTACCGCGCGATGCTCGACGCCATTCGAAAATACGGAACACGGGAATGAAAGTAATGAGACTCGCCAAAATAACCTTGACAAAGAGCCCCAAGTGGAGGCGGTATTCCGCCGGAACTTGGGGGTTGAAGCGTCACTAAATATTGTACAATTGTAAATATTGTTTTGGCAAGGAGCCTATGTTTGCAAGCGGCGATCCGTATCCGCAGCTCTCGACTTCACCTTTTACCGGAAAAACGATCATGAAAACGCTCATACACATCGGATTGTTTTTGGTTCTTCTGTTCGGTGCTTCGGTTTTCGCCGCCGAACCGCTCGTCGTCCGGACCGTCCTTGTCGAAGACGAGGCTCAAAATCCTTTTGAAGCCGGTCGACGCGCTGCGGAAAAGCTTCGGTCGGCGATGGACGGCGTCGAACCGAAACTCGTTTTGCTGGCGGATTCTTTCGAAGGTCGGGAAAACAAGGAAAAAATGCTCAAGGGGGTCTGCTCTTCGTTGCCGAAAGAAAAAATCTTCGGACTGTCGACTTACGGAATGTTCGTGCGGGACAAGGCCGAAGACGGCGACAACCTCGCCCTGATCGGCATCGGCGGCGAAAAGTTTCAGGTCGAATCGGTCCTGCAAACCGAACTCGGCGTCGCCAAGCTGAAAATGGAAGACGCGGAAAAGGAAATCCGATCGAAACTCGATGTCGCCGGTCGGGCCATGGTCGAAAAATGTCAAAGACATCCGGACCATCGGCTCTGTATCGTGCTGGCCGACGCCCATTCGCCGAAAAATGGTTTCCTCGTCCAAGGAATGCAACGGATTCTCGGCAAGGACGCTCCGATTCTCGGCGGTTCGGCCAACAAAAATCCCGGGCAAAATTTTGTTTATCATCAGGGAGAGATTTGCCAGGACGCGGCGATTCTTTTAACGCTTTCCGGTCCATTTCAAGTCGCTTTGGGAGGGAAATTCGCGAACCAAGGCGAAACAATCGTCAAGACGGCAACGGAAGCGGCCTCGACAGCCGTAAGCCATGCCAAAGGTGCGCCGCTTGGAATGATCGCTTTCAGCTGTGCCGGTCGCAAGAGCAAATTGGAAGGGCTCGACGACGAACTGAAGGCGATCCAATCGAAATTTTACGACGGTCCGATTTTCGGGTGTTTTTGTGCCGGTGAAATCGGTCCGGCCGACGCGACCGTGGAAACACAGGATATCCGATACTGCGGATCAGGTTGGTATCTCATGCTCGCCGTTCTTTATTGCACGAACGACTAAACCTAAAACGGTCAGAAAATGGTTTTTTCTTAAATTGTCAAATCTGCTATACTTTTCGTTTTCCTATTCCATGCCTTCACGGAGGAAGCGATGATTCGAATCGAGATTTTTCAAGAGGATCTTGCGATCATCAACCGTGAACGATTTTATCATCCTCAACCGCATATCATGGTTCGCATGCACATCCTGGCTCTTCATGCGAAAGGTGAAAACGCAACGAGAATCGCGGAATTGACAGGCATCAAACGAAGCCCGACCCAAATCCGCGAGTTTCTCAAAAAAAAGCCGAAAGATTTCACGGGCGGTGTCTGAAAACGGGAAGCATCCCGGCGAAAGCCGATCCTGTTGCGCAACGATAATTCATCGTAAACACGATGGATCCTGTAATCACAGTGGCAAAATGTGGCGACTACGTGTTGTATTACATGGATGCTCGCTCATGAACAAACACGGGTGATGGGTTCTTTTCTCTGTTATCTTTGGAGCAAGACGCGGATTTTCGTTCGTACACCGAGCGGTCGCAAGCGTTTCGTCGGAGACGAA
>JAVBQW010000056.1:0-29728 GCA_031548665.1 Thermoguttaceae bacterium | reverse complement strand
TAGGCTCTCGCCAGAAAATAAACCGCCAACTTTTGAGTGAAAGGGTGAAAAAGTGAGAGAGTGAAAGGGAAAATGCAAGATACGTTTTATCAAGCGGTTACATCTCTCCCACTCTCTCACTCTTTCACCCTCTCACCTCTCCGTTTTCGGTATGAAACTTTCTGGCGAAAGCCTTACGAATGATTCAACCCCATTCATTCACAAAAGCCAAGCTTTTTTCTCTTTCAAAAACAACCTGAGATTTTGGACCGTTTTCCCTAATCACCCAAAAGGAGCAGAACAATGTGTGAATCATGCAACGGCGGCGGTTTCGACCGACGTGACTTTTTGAAAATCGGCGGCGCCGCAGCCGCTCTGGGCGGATTCTGGGCGACGACCGCCTTGGCACAAAACGCCGACGGAACGCCGAACGTTCCGCCCATCGAAAAGAAAAAAACGAAAATCGCGGTACTCTTCATGTATCCGCCGGCCGACGTCGTCAACGAAGGCCGAATGGAAGACAGTTGGGCCGTCAACCAATGGTTCACGTATCCCGGCAACCAGTTCGAGCCCGAGATGAACCAGGAAAAGTACTCGAAGAAAATCACGGAAATCGCCAAAACATACGACATCGACCTTGATTTTCAGGGCGTGCTCTACACCAAGGCCGCGATGGCCGAGTTTATCGCCAAAACGAAGGCCGCTCCGCCGGACGTTTTGCTCGTCGTCAATTTTTGGAATACGTTCTCGCCGTGGGTGCTCGACATGTCGCAGCAACTCGCGCCGCTGCCGATGATCGTTTATCACCCGGTCGGCAGTAATCATCAACATCCACCGAAAGGTTTGATGAATGCCCCCGGTATGGTGTACATTCATTCGCTCGAAAATTGGGAGGCCCTCGAAAACGCGCTGGCCGCCGCCAACGCCAAGAAAATGATGTCCCAGAGCCGGTTGCTTCGTGTAACCGAAGTCAAAGAACCCTCAAAGGGATTCGACAAAAATCTCGGCGTCGATATCGTCGTGATTCCGGCGGCGGAGTACAACACCCTGTTCGATTCGATCGAAGCCGATGACGCCTTGGTCCGCGACGCGATGGCGTTCAAAGCCAAGGCAACCGCCGTGATCGACGTCGAAGACAAGTATTTCGTTGAAGGATTCCGCTCCCGTAAAGCGGTTCTCGAAATCATGAAGCGGTACGGAGCCGACGGAATCACGATTAAATGCCTGATGTTGAAGGAACGCAAACCGTGCATTGCGTTCTCGTTGAACAACAGCGCCTTGATTCCCTGCGCCTGCGAAGACTTTCCGGACAGCGCGATGTCCCTGATGATCGGCTCCCGACTTTTCAAACGGGGCGGATTCATGCACAATCCGGAATTCGACATCGATCGGAACCAATATTACGGCTCGCATTGTACCTGCGCACTGGAACTGCACGGTCCCGGAAAGGGCGAGATGCCGTTCCGAATTCGACCGTTTACGCATCAACTGCCGAAAACGGCGGCGCTGGACATTCGGATGACGCCGGGTGAAAAAGTGTTCCTCATGAAATACGTTCCGCCGAAAAACCAAGTTTTCGCGTACACGGGAACCATGGTCGGCTCGCCGGAAATCAACACGGCCGGCGGCTGCGCGACACGCTTCGTGATGGACGTCGACAACGTCGAAGACGTTTGCTCGATCTATCAGGGCCCGCATCCGATCCTGTATTGCGGCACCCCGATGGAAGCGAAACGCGTCAAGGCTTTCGCGAAACTCGCGCAGCTGGAGTTTCTCGGAAACGTTTAGCTGTACGGAGCAAGTTCTCCGTTTTGTTTTGAAAACGACCTTGTTTTTGTCGCGAGGTTGGAGACCGGAAAAAATTCGATCGGTTTTATTCAGAGCCGCGACCGTCAGGGAGCGGTTTTCCGTGGAGTGGAGCCTCCGCTTCCTAACGGGCGTGGCTCTGAATTCATTTCTTTGGAACTCGACATTAGAGTTCGAGATTCGCGACCATCGACCGGTAGAGCCGTGTGATGGGAAACGTTTCCGTGAGCAGCGGCGACTCGGAAGATGTCTTGGTCGATTCACGCTGCTCCGGACGCGTTGTCGACGGCGTCTCGGAAGGCGTGAGAGTTTCCGGCTTCGAATTCGATCGAACTTCGCCGGATGTCGGCGCAAGACGGCGTTCAACCGTTGCGGCGACACCGAGTATCGCGTTCAAACGATATCCGGTAACGTCAATCAGCGACTGTTCGTCCGCTTCCAAATAGGCTCGCCAAAACAGCATCGACGTTCGGACAATCGCTTGTTGGAACGTTTGATCGTTTCTCGAACGCATCGACAGGAAATGTCCGCCGTAGATCATATGGTCCGCCCCTTGAAGAACGACCAGAAAACGGTTGTTGCCCGACATGGAATCGAAGGGAATTCGGCGTTGCGCCGCCTTGGTCGACCCCACGACGCCGTCGTCTTCCGTTCCCGTGACGAAAAAAGTCGGGATCGCGATTCCCGCGTAAACGTTCCGATAATTTCCCTGCGGCGGATTGACCGGCGGACTCATCGCGAGAACCGCTTTGACTCGGGGATCGGCAAGCGAGGGTCCGCCGTCCGGAGGAAGTTGACCGGCGACAAGCAGCGCGGCAAGCGAACCGAGATCATATCCGCCGACGCCGATTTTTTCGAGATCAAGCAGTCTTCCGAGTCGGTCGCCGTCGGTTTCCAGCGATTCCAGACGATCCAAAACGAAACGAAGATCCTTGGCTCGGGTTCGTCCGTTCCAGCTGGTTTTGTACGCTTCACGTAATTCGTTTAGAATTCGGATCTTGCCCTTCCAAACGTTTTCGTCGCTGCCGGGATGTCGAACCAAAACGACGACGAATCCACGGGAAGCCCAAGCCGTCGCGAGATACGAACAGCGAGACGGAGAACCTCCCAAACCGTGAGAAAAAACAATCACGGGAAAACGTTGATCGGAAACCGTCGGAGAAAAAACCTGCGTCGGCACCGTACGGCAACGAACGGCGTCGAACCAGGAATAAGACCGCGAGGAAATCGAATATCGTCGATTGTTCGTCAGGCCGCCCGTTTGAACGATGGAACCGTCCCAATCGTTGGATGCGTCCCAATCATTGGATTCGTCAACGTGAAACAACTTGACGGAATCAAGGTTGTTCGGAAGCGTCAGGATCGTGTCGCGTTGCTCCGAATCGTTTTGGCCGAAGGCGGAAACGCCGCTCCAAACGAGCAACAAGAGCCCGGACAAACAGGATCGTGATAAAAAACGGATCAACATGAACTTGGCGGCTTGTTATTGAACAAAAAAGAAAGAACGGCGCCTTTCGATGAGATCGTTCAAAACAAGACAAAGATTCAACGATGGTTGATCGTTTCAGGTAAAACGGAATGTAAGGAGAGTGAGAGATGAAAGGGTAAGTTTAGCCGCATCCGCCTGCGGTGCGCGAGCCTCTCAGGCTTTCGCCAGAAAATAAACCGCCAACTTTTGAGTGAAAGGGTGAAAGGGTGAGAGAGTGAAAGGGAAAATGCAAGATCCGTTTTATCAATCAGTTACATCTCTCCCACCCTCTCACTCTTTCACCCTCTCACCTCTCCGTTTTTGGTAGGAAACTTTCTGGCGAAAGCCTCACTCTTCCTCTAACAACTCAGGCTCCAGCAATTCGTGCAATTCTTCGGGGGCGACGATCCAACCTCGACAGGATTCGCTGCCGCAGAGACATTTTGAGGCTCGATCCGCCGGCCAAGCGTAATCGATGGTCAATTCTTCGCCCGGTAGAATGTCCCGAGTCGACTCGACCCAGATTTCGGCGTCGGTATCGTCTTCGAATCGCATTTCATCGGTTTCTTCATCGGATTCGGCTTCTTCGTCGTCTTCGAATTCTTCCTCATATTCCTCATCGATTTCGTCCGCTCCGCCGTCGCCGAAGAAACAGGACTCTTCGTCGTTTTCCGGTTCGACGTCGACAAAGGATTCCACGTCTTCTTCCTCTTCAAGTACTTCGTCGTCTTCCATTTCGTAGACGGTCAGGGCGCCGATTTCCAACTCCTCGCCTTCTTGAACGTCTTCGTCCCGGACGTAATGCATGAGCTGGCAATTCGGGGAGCAGGAATGATTCAGGTAACAGAACGGCGGATCGGGCTCCAACACCTTGCCTTCGCCCGCCTGAATGCAATAATCGCTGCTGTAATCTTCGTCGTGGATGATTTCACCGGGAATACGACCGATCGGCGTTCCCTTCGGGATGAACGCGAAGGCGAAGACGCCCAAGCCGTACGGCGTTCGACCGATTTTGACGCCGCTGGGGAACACTCGATCGACATCGGAAGCATTTCGACGAAAGGTTTGACCGGACATACTATTCGTACTGTTATCGTGAACTGAAAGATTGTGTTCCCCGGCGGGTTTATCGCTTGCGTTTTCGCCGCGAAGCACCTCTTGGGATGTTTCCGGCCCCTCTCCCCCCTCTCGATTTGCGGACCGTTCCGGGAAAAGAAAATACAGCATACCGCCTTGAAAGACTTTCACAAGGACCGCCGAAAAGATATAATCCGATCATCCGTCGTCATCCGAGGACGCAAGCGGTTTGCGTTCCGAACCATCAATCACGAACCACGCCACGCTTTCCATGACTTGTCTTTGTTCCGGTATTCTCTTTGCCGACGTCGCTTGTTGGCCGATCAGCCATGTTCCGTTGGAGGGTGAGCTCGTTCCGACGGAAAGAATCGAGTTGAATCTCGGCGGTTGCGCCGCCAACGTCGCGATGGACCTGAACCGACTCGGTGTCGACGTTACGCTGTCCGGTTGCGTCGGCGACGACGCGTTGAGCGATTTCATCGTCCGATCTGTTTCCGTGCCGGGAATCGACGCATCGCGAGTCCGGCGGTCGACGAACCGTTGTCCGGGAACGGCGTTGCATCTCAACGTCAAGGAACAGGACCGCCGATTCGTCTGCACGACGGGAGCGAACGACGATTACGTGTTCGACGACGAGCTGTTCCATTGGATCGCGGACCCGAACCTGAAGGAACCGAAGGTTTTATACCTCGGCGGTTTTTTCATGCTCCGAGCCTTGGAAACCGAGCGAACACAACGGTTTTTGGATACCGCGAGGCAGCACGGTTGGACGACGATGCTCGACGTCGTTCTCAACGGCAATCGCCCCTATTGGGAGATCCTGGAGCCGTTGTTGCCGTTTACGGACATTTTTCTCCCGAACGAACACGAAGGGGAAAAAATCGCCGCCCTTCACGATCCGTACGATCAGGCGAAAGAATTCCTCGACGCCGGAGTCGGAGCCGCGATCATCACGCAAGGAGAAAAAGGAACGCTCTATTTCAGTCAAAAAGAGCAGTTCCGTGCAAGAGTTTTTCCGACGAATTACGTCAGCGGGTCCGGCGCCGGAGACGCGTTCGATGCCGGCCTGATTGCCGCCCTGCTCGAAGGACGGAATCATCGAGACGCCGTCAAATGGGGAAGCGCCTTGGGAGCGAGCTGCGTCCGCGAAGTCAGTACGACCGGCGGCGTCTTCCGAAAAGACGAACTCCTTGCGTTCCTCGACGAGCACGAACTCGAATTCGAGGAAATCTGAACCAAAGAGAACCAAACCCTTAGCCGCGTCGCCCTGCGACGTGCTGGAGTTCGAATATTTTTTATCATTTGCCAAAAAGACGCTTGACATCGCACTAAACTAATACTACAATAGTATTAGTTAATGAATTTCGAGGAACACCTTTATGAAAATCTTTCGCAAAGACACGGACTATGCCGTTCGAACCTTGATTTTTCTCGCGATGCGGGGCGGATCCGATTACGTCTCGGCAACGACCTTGTCGAAAGAGCTTGGTCTGCCGACGAACTTCCTGCGGCGAATTTGCTCGACGCTCATTAAGGCGGAATACCTCGAAACCCGTGAGGGAGCGCGGGGAGGCGTTCGCTTATCAAGAAAACCTGATACAATAACCATACTCGAATTGATCAAGCTGTTTGACGGCAAACCGGAACTTTCCGATTGCACGTTCCGAAAGAAACTCTGTCCAAATCGAAAAACTTGCGTGTTACGTAAACGGATTCTCGGTATCGAAGAAATCGTGAACCGGGAATTCGCGGCGATTACCATCCAAACGTTAATTAACGACATCCAAAATTAACCAACCCTGTTAGTGTTCCGCTTGCGTTTTAGGAACCTGTCGTCCAGGCGTACGGGCGCAGCGCGGAATGTTTTGTTTTCGACCACCAACCCCAAAGGAGCCCAACCCATGTCAATGTTTTGTTTTCAATGCGAACAGACGGCCCAAGGCAAAGGCTGCACGATGCGCGGCGTCTGCGGCAAACAGGACACCACGGCGAACCTGCAGGACCAAATCGTCCAAACCGCCAAGGAAATCGGCTTTTACAACAACGAGTTGCGCAAAGTCGGCAAGAAAGATTCCGACGCGGATCGGCAAACGCTTGATTTCCTGTTTGCGACGGTTACGAACGTCGATTTCGACGACGTCCGGCTCATGGAAATTCTCGGCAAGGCCAAGGAAACCGCCGCGCGGCTGAAAAAGGAATCCGGAACGACTTTGAACGCCAAGGAGCAGATCCCGGTTTCTCTCCGCCGGGAATTTTTTGGCGAAGACGTCGCGTCGCTCCAGGAATTGTTGACGTACGGAATCAAGGGAACGGCGGCGTACGCCCACCACGCCTTGGTTCTCGGTAAAGAAGCGGACGAAATTTACGCTTTCTTCGCAAAAGCTTTGGCAACGCTTGCCGTCGGTCAGGCGACGGTCGACGAATGGGTCGGCCTCAACATGGAATGCGGCATGGTGAATCTCAAGGCGATGGAACTGCTCGACGCCGGACACACGGAGCATTTCGGACATCCCGTGCCGACGCCGGTTCGTATCAATCCGAAAAAAGGCAAGGCGATTCTCATCTCGGGACACGACCTGCTCGACCTCGAAGAATTGTTGAAACAGACCGAAGGCAAGGGAATCAACGTCTACACGCACGGCGAAATGCTCCCGGCGCACGGTTATCCCGTGTTGAAAAAGTATTCGCATCTCGTCGGCAACTACGGCGGTGCGTGGCAGGACCAGCATAAGGAATTCACGGCGTTTCCCGGTCCGATTCTGATGACGACCAACTGCATCCAGAATCCGAAGGGTTACGAAAACCGGATTTTTACGACGGGCTGCGTCGCTTGGCCGGGCGTCAAACACATTGCGGACCGTCAATCGGGCGGTGCTAAAGATTTTAGTCCGGTGATCGAAGCGGCGCTTGCCGAAAACGGTTTCGATGCGGACGGCGACGACAAGACGATCTTGGTCGGTTTCGGACACAACGCCGTACTGAACGTCGCTGACAAAGTCGTGGGCGCTGTCAAGGCGGGCCGTGTAAAACATTTCTTCCTGATCGGCGGCTGCGACGGCGCGAAATCGGGACGAAATTACTACACGGAGTTCGCGGAAAAAGTTCCGAAAGACTGCGTGATCCTGACGTTGGCCTGCGGAAAATATCGTTTCAACAAAATGGAGTTCGGCGACATCGACGGCATTCCGCGACTGCTGGACATCGGGCAATGCAACGACGCCTATTCGGCGATCCAGATTGCCGTTGCGCTGGCGAAGGCGTTCGAAACCGACGTCAACGGCCTGCCGCTGTCGATGATCCTGTCTTGGTACGAACAGAAAGAGGTCTGCATCATGCTGACGCTGCTCGCCTTGGGGATCAAAAACATCAAGCTCGGTCCGTCGCTGCCGGCGTTCGTATCGCCGACGGTTCTCAACGTGCTTGTCGAGAAATTCCAGATTGCTCCGATCTCGACACCGGACGCCGACCTCAAAGCGATTTGCGGTTAGAAACGGAAGCATTTTCCGTCCCCTTTTCCCCAAGCACCGGGGAGAAGGGGAAAATCAAGTCGCCGTTCCATTGGTCCGGATTGTTTTCCGGAATTTCACGATTCTCAACCCGCTTCCTTTATGGGAACGTTTCCGGATGTTTCATGTTTCGAAATTCCTACCTTTCCGGTTTCGGAATTTCGCGTCCCCGACCTCCACCTCGTCCTCCTTTTCCTCTGTTTCGGCCTTTGCCGCCGGATTTTGCCTTCGAAAAGTCGATCAACCGCGAATTTTTGCCGATATGCTTTTTCAATTCTTCGATTTTGTCCCGTAAACCGGCAGCTCGTTCGAATTCCAACTTGTCGGCGGCGGCGAGCATTTCGATTTCCAGTTCGTTAATAAATTCCTGTGTGATGAATAACTCATCGTCGACGCCGATCGCCTTCTCAGCCTCCTCCCGGGCACGGCCCTGTTCCTCGATTCCCCTGGCGATGTTCTTCTTGATCGTCTCCGGCGTGATGTCGTGTTCTTTATTGTACGCCTGCTGTTTTTTGCGGCGCCGTTCCGTTTCGTCGATCGCCTTCTGCATCGAATCCGTAACTTTGTCCGCGTACAAAATTACCTTGGCGTTCACGTTTCGAGCGCTGCGGCCGATCGTCTGGATCAGCGACGTTTCGCTCCGCAAAAAACCTTCCTTGTCGGCGTCGAGAATCGCGACCAAGGAAACTTCCGGCAGGTCGAGACCTTCGCGCAACAGGTTTACGCCGACAAGCACGTCGAAATGTCCGGCCCGTAAATCCCGGAGCAGTTCGACTCGTTCGAAAGCGTCCAGTTCGCTGTGCAACCATTTGCAACGAATATTCTGCTTTTCGAAATATGCCGCGATGTCTTCCGCAAGCCGCTTGGTAAGCGCCGTAACGAGAACTCGTTCACCGGCCGCCGTCCGTTCCTTGATCTGCTCCATGAGATGCGGAATCTGTTTCGATGCCGGAGCGACTTCGATCACCGGGTCGAGCAGACCCGTTGGTCGAATCACCTGGTCGACGAATTTTCCGTTCGTTTTTTCGAGTTCGTACGGTCCCGGCGTCGCGGAAACCAACACGATCTTGTTGATCCGGGCTTCCCATTCGTCGAATTTGAGCGGGCGATTATCCAAGGCGCTGGGCAATCGAAATCCGTGTTCGACGAGATTGAATTTTCGTGCCTGGTCGCCGTGGAACATCGCCCGGATCTGCGGGAGCGTGACGTGCGATTCGTCGACGAAGAGCAAATAATCGTCCGGAAAAAAGTCGAACAACGTTTCCGGGGAACTCCCCGCCGGTCGGCCCGTCAGCGGAGCGGAATAATTTTCGATTCCCGGACAATATCCGATCTCCTGCATCAATTCGATGTCGTATTTCGTCCGGGCCGAGAGCCGTTGGGCTTCAAGGAGTTTTCCCTGATCCTTGAAAATCTTCAAACGATCGGCGAGTTCTTTTTCAATGCGTTCGATCGCGGCGTTGATCCGGTCTTCCGGCATCACGAAATGCTTCGCCGGATAAACGTAAAATTCCGGTTGGCGTCGGAGCGTTTCGCCGGTCAGCGGATTGATAATCGATATTTGTTCGATTTCGTCTCCCCAGAATTCGATACGGACGGCGTATTCTTCGTAAGAGGGCCAAATCTCGACGGAGTCGCCGCGAACCCGGAATTGTCCCCGTTCGAAGGCGACGTCGTTGCGGTCGTATTGAATGTCGATCAACCGGGCGAGCATCTTGTCGCGGATCATTTCGGTGCCGACGACCAGCGAGACCATCATATTTTTGTAATCTTCCGGCGAACCGAGGCCGTAGATACAAGAAACGCTGGCGACGATGATCGTATCCCGCCGCGTGACCAGCGAACTCGTTGCGCTCAGTCGAAGCCGGTCGATTTCCTCGTTAATCGAGGCGTCCTTTTCGATGTAGATGTCCCGCTGCGGAATATACGCTTCCGGTTGATAATAATCGTAGTAAGAAACAAAATAAGCGACGGCGTTGTTCGGAAAGAACTCCTTGAACTCGCTGTAAAGCTGAGCCGCAAGGGTTTTATTGTGCGACATGACGAGCGTCGGCCGATTGAAATGGGCGATGACGTTCGCCATGGTGAACGTTTTTCCGGAGCCGGTGACGCCTTTGAGCGTCTGGACTTTTTTACCGGTCTCGATTCCCTTGATGAGGGCGGCAATCGCCTGCGGCTGGTCGCCGGACGGCTTGAACGGGGCTTGGAGGTCGAACATGTTGTCAATAGATAAAAGCCGCAATGGAGGCGTACTCGCCGTAATGACGGTTCATCGGTTGAATTGTTTTTGTTTCACACGGTGACACGGAGGAGTTGTTCGAAGTGCTCCCCTCTCCATGCCTCAGTGCCTCCGTGTGAGAATACCCTCTTCGGAAATGTTGTGCAATATTTCGTGAGAGTCCTTACGTTCCCGAAACCATTTTACGATGGCAAGTGTCAGGGGGCAAAGCAACCAATTTATCGAAGGAATGACGATACAAACGATCTGCATGTCGAAAACGGGATCGTAAGCCTCCCCGCGCGGAGGCGTCACCAAATTGACCGAAAAATGTCGCAGTAAAAGTACCGTCCAATATGCGATAAAGGAAGCCATACAAGAGACCATCCACAAATCGGTAATTTTTCCTCTCAACGCGATATTTTCATCACGGTCCCAATATTTCGCGGGTTCTGCTGATTTTCGATTTCGCGAAGATAAAAACGGTTCGAAAATGCCGACAAGGAACGTGAACATCGCCAATCCAGTCATGAAACCGAGGAAAAATTCTTTCGAATACGGATTGCGTAATCCGATTTCATAATCCGGAGGGGCCCGTGAAACGATGTGGTCGGGCAGGATGTAATATCCGACGACCACGACCGCCAGATGGACGACGAATGTCAACACCAAGAACGTTCGCGCGGCGAACAGCAAGTAGTCAATCAGCGGTTTTTTCATGGCGTTTTCTCCGGCGTCTGCGCCGCACGGTTAAGCGGGGAAATTACTTCGGTTCCCCCCACGGCGGGGCGTCGGGGTTCGTGTCGGGGTTGAAATCGTACGGTTTCCCATCCTTTGAACGGATGATCGGCAACTTCAACCGCCGCAGTTCGGCAACCTCGGCCTTGACCGCCGCCTGACCACCACGGAGAATTTTTTTGTCGAATTCGTCCAACCGTGATTCCAATGGAGCGGACGTGATCTTTCGTGCATTATTTGGCATGTCGGGCGTTCTCCTTGAGTGATTGCCAGGAATCCGTATCGAAAACCAACGGTTCATTGTTTATGTTGCTTGCCGCGATGATTTTCCAACTTTCGCCGGAATTGTCGAGCAGCGTCCAGTGATCGACTTCTCCGGAATAAATGTTGAAAAAATTGCGCAGACTCCGAAAATATCGGCGTCGGATCGTTTCCTCCGGGATGTCGTGTCCTCCCTTGGCGACCCGAATCGCGACACGACGAACCGCCGTTTCCGGATTGTCCAGTGCAACGTAAACCAATCGGACTTCGTATCCTTCGATTTTACACTCCTTCACGAAACGGACAAGGCTTTTCGAGGCGAGCGTCGTTTCAATCGCAAAGTTTTCCCGCCGATCCCGCAGTTCCTGCATCCGCTGGAGCATGATTCGTGCGGCATCGTAATCGGCGAGCGCCGGATCAAGCGGCGAGAGTCCCCGAGCGATCAAGTCGGCGTTCACGAAATGCACGATTTGCAACTCTTGCGGCAAGATCGACAGCGCTCCGGTCGTCTTTCCCGCCCCGTTCGGACCGCCGAGAATCATGAAAACCGGTTGGGACAGAGATTGATCGGACATGGTTTATCGCAACAAAAAATTCGAAATGGAGGCGTACTCGCCGTAATGACGGTTCATCGCGTCGGGGACGACGCGGCTAACGATTGGAGAATTCTCCCAAAAACTCGTCGAGAATTCGAAAAAAGTCGCTTTTGTCCGAAGCTGAACAAATCGCGTTGCGGAACGTTCGGGCTCCGGAGCGGCCGGTCGAATAGCGACAGGCGTATTTTCTCATCTGGATGACCGTCAGTTCGGCGTCGAAACGGCGTTCCATGAGGGCGTAATGTCGAGCGATCAGCTCTCGAAGGTCTTGCGGCGTCGGTTCCGGATCGATCGGCTCGCCACGCAACGCTTGACCGATCTGCCGAAACAACCAGGGCCGGTCGATACCGCCGCGACCGATCATGATGCCGTCGACCGGGAAGTTTCGCAGCCGGAACAAAGCGTCTTCCACGGTTCGAATGTCGCCGTTGCCGATCAGCGGAATCTTTTGCAGTTTCGGTTTGATCTTCGAAATTTCGTCCCAGTCAGCTGTTCCCCGGTACATGTCGGCCGCCGTCCGTCCGTGAACCGTCAGGGCGGCGGCTCCGGCGTCTTCGACAGCCTGTGCAACATCCACAGCGTTGATCGTGTCCCGGGTCCGACCGAGCCGGATCTTTGCCGTGACGGGAGTTTCTCCAGCCGCTTGAACGGTTTGGCGAACGATGTCGCCGATCCGCTCCGGGAATTGGAGCAGATACGAGCCGCTGGCGCTACGGCCAGCGATTTGCTTCGCCGGACAGCCGAAATTCAAGTCGATCACGCTGACCTTGAAATCGAGCGCCAGTCGTCGTGCAAACTCCGACAGCGTGTCCGGATCGTTGTCCCAAATTTGAACGCAGAGGGGTCGCGGCTCCTCTCGAACGCCCCAGAGCCGTGACGGATGCTCCAAGTCCCGTTTGTCGAGTTCGACGAAAGATCGGGCTGAAACCATTTCGGTCGCGATCAGGTCGACGCCGCCGAGAAAGCGCAGGAGTTCCCGATGCGCGAAGTTCGTGAACCCCGCCATCGGAGCCGAAAAAAGACGATAATTTCGAATGTCAACGTTCATGCTCGGGCAATATTTTCAACCCCGGTACACCATAAACAGAATAATCACTATAATATACTGATTCGTTTCCTTTGTAATACTCCCGTATTATCGACAGTTGCGGTTTTTTCCTTACGATAAGACGATTAGCGGTGCTGCATTTCGATCTTTTCGCTCCTTCCCGCTTGCCTTACAGCAAAAAATAACCTATTTTCCCTTAATTCTCTCCCTGTAATTACCTTCCTTTTGCCTTCGGACCAACTTCGGTCCGCGCCGCCGGAGATTCAATACCATGAACGATATGTCGTTGATTTTGGAGTTCGTCCAGGAAGCCCGCGAATACATCGACGAGGTGGAGCCGACGCTCATCGAAATCCAACACGGCAGCGAAGAAGCCGGATCCGTCGACATGGAACTGATCAACTCGGTTTTTCGGCTGTTCCACTCGATGAAAGGAAGCGCCGGATTTCTCGCGCTGACCACCGTGACGTCGGTTACGCACGAAGCCGAAACGCTGCTTGACAAGATCCGTAACGGCAAATTGAGCTTGACCGTCCAGATTACGACGACGCTCTGCAAGGCGCTGGACCTGTTCCGGGAAATGCTCGAACACATCGCGGAGTCCGGCAACGACGAAGGATTCACGGAACCGGCCAACGTAATCATCGCAAAGCTGAAAAAGCACGTTGCCGGCGAACCGTTGGACGACGACGACGCCGGACCGCCGCCGAAGGTCGCGCCGCCGGTCGCCGTGTCCGTTCCGGAACCCGTCCAAGTTGCCTCACCTCAACCGGAATCGAAACCGGAGCCGGTTGCGCCGCCGACCGCGGAAGCCCAAATGCAGCAGGCGACATCCTCGTTGCAGCTTTCTCCCGAGATGCGGCACGGCTTTGTTCTTGAGGCGACCGAACAGCTGGACGCCGCCGAACAGGCGCTGCTCCTCGTTCTCGACGAAGCCATCGATTCGACGGAACCCCTGAAGGATTCGTTCCGATATATCCACAGTTTCAAGGGAAATTGCGGATTCATGGGGCTCGTCGATCTGGAACATCTCAGTCACGTCATGGAAACGCTCCTCGACAAGCTTCGAGGCGGTGAGATGCAACCCACAAACCAGAATATCAGTAAACTGCTTGGCTTGCTTGACGTTCTCGGTGCCGCCGTGAACGACCTCGAAGTCGGCGGCTCCGCTCGGATTCTTGATATTGACGTTCACATCAAGGCATTGAATGCAATTCTGAACGGCAAACCGGAACCGATTGCCGAAGCTCCCCGGTCCCTCGCTTCTGTAACGCCGGCCCCAGCGGTTTTCGAAGCTCCGGCTCCGGTCGCTTCCGCTGCTCCGGCGGCTGCGGTTAATGCGGGAACATCGAAATCGCAGCTCAAGGTTTCCGATATTTTGCCGGACGGCGACGACGAAGCTCCGAAGCCCGCCGCCAAACCGGGAGTTCCGTCAGGAACCGGTGGAACGGGAGGCGGTGCGGCGAAAGCGAAACAAGATATTCGGGTCGACCTCCACAAACTCGACCTACTCATCAATCTTGTCGGCGAACTCGTGATTGCCGAGTCGATGGTTACGCGCTGCCCTGCCGTGTCTCACGTTGAAGACGAATACTACAATCGGGCAAAACACCAACTTCGCCGAATCTGCGACGACCTGAAAGACACCGCGATGTCCGTCCGCATGATTCCGCTGTCGGCGACCTTCCGAAAAATGATCCGACTCGTTCACGACTTGGCGACGAAGTCCGGCAAGAAGATCAAACTGAACCTCGTCGGCGAAGAAACCGAAGTCGACAAAACGGTCATCGAACAAATCGCGGATCCTTTGGTTCACATCGTTCGAAACAGTTGCGACCATGGAATCGAAGCGACGCCGGAAGACCGGATCAAATCGGGCAAGAGCGATACCGGAACCGTGACGCTTGAAGGCCGACACGAAGGCGGCGAGGTTTGGATCCTGATCCGTGACGACGGTCGCGGCTTGAATCGGGAACGAATCGTCAATAAGGCGATCGAAAAGGGCCTCGTCGGCATCGAAGCGAGGGATTGGCCCGACGAAAAGGTTTTCAAGCTCGTTTTTGAACCGGGTTTTTCGACCGCCGATAAAGTTACGGACATTTCGGGACGCGGTGTCGGAATGGACGTTGTCAAGCGGAACATCGAGAAGCTCAACGGCCGAATCGATATCATGAGCAAAGCGGGACAGGGCTCGACCTTCACGCTCCGCATTCCGTTGACCTTGGCGATCGTCGACGCGATGCTGGTCCGGGTCGGCAAGGGAAAATACATGATCCCGACGCTTTCGATTCGTGAAAGCCTCGTTCCCACGATGCAACAGATCACGATCACGCCGGAAGGCCGTGAAATCCTGCGATTGCGCGAAGAAATGGTCCCCGTGGTCCGGCTTTACGACGTGTTCGGTCGCGAACCCGGTTCCGTAAAGTTGAAGGACGGTATTTTGATCGTTGCCGAGGACAGTGGACGTTCCTTCGCTTTTTTCGTCGACGAAATCGTCGGCCAACAGCAGACGGTGATCAAGGGACTACCGGAATATGTCGGCAAATCGAATGGATTCTCCGGTTGCACGATTCTCGGCGACGGAACGGTGAGCTTGATCGTCGATGTCGGCGCCGTTAGTCAAATGAGCGGTACGTTTGCAGCTTCACCGGTCGACAAGGCCCAATATTGGACCGACGACGACAAACCCGCCTTCGGCGCCGCCCAAGATGTCTCCTTCGCCGACCTCGAAGCAACGGTGGGGTAGTGAACAGTGAACAACGAACAGTGAACAGTGATCGCAAGCGTCGTGCGGTCCTGCTTCATTGTTCGTTGTTCACTGTTCGTCATTCGTTATTCACTGTTCGTTATTCACTGTTCACTGTTCACTGATATGAGCGATCCTCACGTTACGGTCGGCGAGATGATGCACATTACGGACGCGGAGTTCCACGCGATCCGTGATTTGGTGTACAGTCGTTTCGGAATCACACTGTCGGACCAAAAAAAGAACCTTGTCGTCGGACGGTTACAAAAAATATTACGGGAACGCGGCTTCAAGACGTTCAAGCAGTATTACGAGACCTTGATTGCCGATAAAACGGATAAAGGGATCAGCGAACTGGCGAACCAAATCACGACGAATCATACGTTTTTCTTTCGTGAGCCGGACCATTTCGATTTCTTCAAGAGCGACATTCTGCCGTGGATGTCGCAGCGGCATAAGGCGATGAACAGCAAGGATCTGCGAATCTGGTGCGCCGCGGCGTCAAGCGGCGAGGAACCGTATACGCTGATTATCACGCTGCTGGAACATTTCGGACAGGATTACCAGAATTGGGACTGCGGGCTCTTGGCGACGGATGTTTCGGAAAAGGCGCTGGCCGCCGCCGTTAAAGGGATTTACGACGTCAATCGGCTCCAAGGTGTTTCGCCGGCGATTATCGGCAAGTATTTCAAGAAGATTCCCGAAGGCTACGCCGTCATCGACAAATTGAAAAAAGAGGTGACGTATCGTCGGTTCAACCTGATGAACAAGACATTACCGTTCAAGAAACCGTTCGACTGCATCTGGTGCCGAAACGTAATGATTTATTTCGATACGGAAACAAAAATCGAGCTGGTGAACCGGATGTACAAGCACACGGTCAACGGCGGATATCTTTTGATCGGACATTCGGAAACTCTGGGACGCGATCAGACGCCGTGGAAATACGTCAAACCGGCCGTCTACCGCAAAGAAGAATAATGGCCGTCATCCCCGCGCAGGCGGGGACCTAGTACAACGCCAAAGCATATTTTATCAATATTTTGCCACGGAAGACACGGAAAAATCACGGAGAAATTCCTTGCATCATCTCCTTCCGTGTTCCTTCCGTGTCTTCCGTGGCTAAAAGGAATTTTAGGCTTGGCAGGGTACTAGACGGAAAACGTGATTGATCGTTTGCATCCGTGTCAAAATAACTTTTACAATTGTACAATATCGATTGGTGATTCAATCCCCGAGTTACGGCGGAGTACCGCCTCCACTCGGGGCTCTTTGTAAATTTTATTTTGACACAGTTCCTTTGCATCCGTCAATAACGTGTGCAAAAGCCCATTAAAATCTGTTCTCTGGGCCCCCGCCTTCGCGGGGATGACGATATTTTTTCCGCTTCCACGAATATCAATTCGTCAACTTTGTAGTAGAGTGTTCGGCAACTGTAATTCGGGAAATCAGAGCCGCGACCGTCAGGGAGTGGTTGCCCTCTTGGAGTCAGGAAAACGTTTCCTTGAAATGCACGCGGACCGTCTGGAAGCCGATGTGCTGATAAAGCCGTATGGCAGGAAAATTGTCCGCGGTGACATCAAGCGAAATCTCTTCGATACCACAACGTTGGAATCCTTGCAGGCAACCGAGAACGAGCGCACGGCCGAGCCCCAATCGGCGAAAACCGGGAACGACGGCGACGTTTTGAATCGCGCCGCTCGCGCCGGAAAGCCGCATCCCCTGAATGTTGGCGACGTATTCGCTGACAATCGGCGGCGTACCGAACGAGATCAATAACGTCGCTTCCGGTACGAACGATGGGCTCGCCGCAATGGATTCCATCAGTCGGAGGCAGCGATCGAATTGTTTGAACGTCGGAAAAACCTCCGCGTCGCTGTCGTTCCGAAATCCACGATGCTTTACCTCCGCATGGACTCGCAACAACGAAGCGTTCCAAGCGACAAAACGAAAGTCGACCGGCATTTCAATCGGCGGAATCGGCGTTCGACGAATGTCGAAAATCATCTGTAAACGCTTGACGTAGCGAACCGACATGACACGAAAAACGTCAAAAGCTGAAAATCCCGTCAAATTCGGAACCCGAAACATCGATCCAGCGAAGTCGCTGACAAAGAACCCGAAAACGTGGATCGTTCCGAACGTCGGCAAAACGCGGCGACTTCGTAAGGTCGATCGGATGCGGCCCGACCAAAATCAAATCGGCACTCGGATCCGTATTCTGTAACGTTTCCAATAAAAGTTCCGCTAAATCGTCCTGGGGTGTCGGTTCGACGACCGCTAATCGTTCCATCATGCATTCGACCAACGGCAGACACACGGGACCGGACAAAAACTCCTCCTTGTTCGGTCCCGTCGCGAAAAATAAGGAACAGCCGCCCCGACGTGAAATTTCCGAAACCAACGTCGCCGTAAAGCTGACCGCAAGTTCAAAATTTTCCCGTTCTGTTTCCGTCGGCGGCGTCGGCTGAAACAAGTCCAGTAACACGGCACAGTCACGGTTCTGGTGTTGCTCGAACTGGCGGACGACCGGTTCGCCGTGTTTGGCGGACGCCCGCCAATGAATCCATTTTCTGGCGTCGCCCTGCTGCCAGCGACGAACCCCCAAAAACTCGCCGGAAACGCGACTGGGACGAAAATGATGCCGATGCAGCGTCTCCGCCGCTTCGTGTTGACGAGTTCGCCAGTTGGCCGCCAGTTTGCCGAGCTTCGGAAACACACAGATTTCCGTTTTTTCTCCCGTCGTCGCCGTGTCGAACCAGTTGCGAAAAAAACCGAACGGAAATCGCGTGGAAACGTTCAGCGGACCGATTCCGTAGCGGCCCCGTTGGGGAAGCCGGCCCGCGTAGGTCTTACGTCGACTTTCGTTTCGCGGAACGAATTCGAAATAGACCGCCGGTTCATAAGGACTTTTTTTCGCCTCCGGATCATTCAAAGGAAAAATCCGATCGACGATGACGAGCCCCCAACTGGAAATCTGTCGTTTTTTCGAGATCGACGAATTCTCGACCTCCACGTTCACGATAAACGGCTCGCCGGCGAAAATTCGCTGCGGCAGCTTCCGCTTCACCGAAATTCCGCGAAGCGAACGACGACCGAGACGAAAGGCGAGCCAAAGCGGAACGCAGAGAAACACTGAAAACAGCAACAACGGGTTCACCTCGCGCAAGATGGAACCGATCATCACGATCAGGACGACGAAAAGATAATACAAGCCTTCGCGACTGAATGCGGTTTTCATGCCCCTTCGCGCGTCGGAGGCCGACGCGGCTAACGCTGAATTATTTCGATGTTACCTTGACGTTTCGGAACATGAACGGATTGTTGCTGATCAACCAGGGCTTGCCGCTCTTGACGGTCAGGTTCCTGATCTCGATTTCTTCGGTGATCGCATAGGGAAATTTTTCGACGTACGCTTCGCTCGTGTTCGCGTTGTTGAACGCCGCGAAAATTTTCGGGCCCTTGTAGTTGTTTCCCGCGTTCGTATCGTTGATCACCAAGCCGTCGATCGTGATTTTTCTCGGCATATGGCAGGGATATCCGAAATCATGTTGGCCCGAATAGGAACCGCTGATCAGCACCGCATCGGAAGGAGCTCCATTACGCGGAACGAATTCGCAGTTTCGGATGATAAACTCGCCCTCGAACGTGCTGCCGTAGTCGCCGCGTAACGAAACAAAGCTCGGACCGCAAACCTTGGTGTTCTCGATGAGAAAAACGCCGCAGCCGATGATGTTGATTCCCTGTTGTCCGAGAACCGAATTCCTGATCGTCGCGTTTGCAACGCCCATGTGAGCGTCGAAACGTGAAAACTCCACCGTGTCGAACGTAATGTTCTTGGAATAGTTCGAACCGAAAATTCCCCACAATTTCGTGTCGTGAATATCGTTGAGCTGCTTGCAGTCCTTGAACGTTACGTTGGTCGACCTGTTGACCGTAATATCGTACGATCCCATTGAAACAGGTTTTTCCGCGCTGCCGATCGTCACGTAGGTTTTGTGTCCCGACAATTTACAGTTGCGGATCATGACGTTCGTACAGCTCGAAATCGACAGGAAGCCCTGGTAGGGCGCGCCATGGTCCTGTTCCCCCGTGATCGCGTGAGAGACGCCGTCGACGACCGTGTTGGATCGGGAGATGCCGAGTCCCCGAGCGTAATAAGTGTATCGAGATTCCGCCTGATTGGCGATCGTCGTGAAACGGCCTCCACGAACCGTCAACGTTTCGGCGTCGATCGGAGAGGCCGACATCGACGTGATGTTGTCGAAGTCCCAAATGATCGGAGCCTTTTCGTCCACGTTGCCGTTTTTGTCGACGACAAACACGTCCGACTGATCGGAACCGTTGTTTTGGTTCAGTCCGTAACGAATATATCGTTTTTTCTTTCGGTCCGTCACCGAAACAAACGAATCGCCCGGCAACGACCAATCGGCGATCTTTTTCTGGTTCTTTTCGAGCGATTTGACGGTCTTGATTTGCGTCGCTGGAAATTTGGACGAAATGTTAAAGACGTTGGCGTTGCGTTTGTCGACCTCGACCTTGGAATCGTCGATGATGAACGCGGCGTCGCCCCAGTCGGTGTCGGTCCGAATTTGAGCGGTCTTCGTCGACGCCCCGATGTAATAGGTCGCTCCGGCGTCGGCCCGAACCTTCAGACCCGACTCGTTCGCAACGGCATGGGCCTTGATAATCGCATCAAAATCGTCCGTCACGCCGTCGCCGATCGCTCCGTGGTCGCTGTACCGGACGACTTTCTCCGCTGCCTCGGACAACACGGGGCAAACGATAACGATGAACGCGACGACAACGGATGTTACGAAAGATTTCATCTTTTCCCCTTCATCGCGTCGCAGGCGACGCGGCTAAAACATGTCGCAGGCGACGTGGTTAAAACATGTCGCAGGCGACGCGGCAAAATATGTCGCAGGCGACGCGGTTAAGATCGGTTTGACTCATTCATTCAATGCAGGCGCATCCCGGGTTTGGCTCCGGAATCAGGCGAAATCAGATAGATTTCCTCGCCGCCGGGCCCCGCCGCGACGACCATGCCTTCGCTGAGACCGAATTTCATCTGACGCGGCTCCAAGTTCGCCACGCAGACGACCAAACGGCCGATCAGCGTCGCGGGATCGTACGCCGCCTTGATTCCGGCGAAAACGTTCAAATACTTTTCGCCGCCGAGCGACAGTTTCAGCCGCAACAGTTTTTTCGCTTCCTTGACCTCCGATGCCTCCACGATCCGGGCGATCCGCAGGTCGACCTTGGTAAAGTCGTCGATCGAAACTTTTTGGTCGACAAGCGGCTCCGTAATGAGGCAGTCGCCGGAATCGGAGGGCGCCGGAGTACCGGCTAAATCTTCAGTGGGCTTGCTCTCTTCGATCATTTTGGCGATTCCTTCCTTCGGGACACGGGTCATCAAATGTTTGTACGGATTGACCTTGCCGCCGAGGAGGTGTTCCTTCGAGTCGTTCCAGTGTTTGATCTCCCGGTTGAGCAGTTCGCCGACCTGCGTTTTCAGTTTCGGTAACACCGGCGAAAGATAAATCACCATCTGACGGAACAGGTTCAGGCCGATCGTACAGATATCCTGCAAGTCCTTCTTTCGTGTCGGATCAAGCTTGATCGTCCACGGAGCGGCGTCCTCGACGAATTTGTTGGCCCGATTGCCGCATTCCATGATCAGACGCATCGCCTTGCCGAAATCGCCCTGTTCGTAAGCCTCGGCGATCTCGTCGCCGGCTTTTGCCGCCTCCTCGAACAAACCACCGTCGTCGGGATATTCTTCCGATAAGCCCGTATGCAAGGCAAACTTCGCCGTCCGACTCGCCAGATTGACGACGTTGCCGACCAGATCCGCGTTGACCTTCGTTTCGATTTCGTCGAAATTCAAGTCGATGTCGTCCAAGCGATTGGAGAGTTTCGTCGCATAAAAATACCGCAGATAGGACGGATCCAGATGCTTCAAATACGTCGACGCCAACACGAAGGTTCCCTTGCTCTTCGACATTTTCTCGCCGTTGACCGTCAGGAATCCGTGAATATGAATTTTTTTCGGCAACGAAAATCCGGCGATTTTCAGCATCGCGGGCCAAAAAAGCGTATGAAAATACGTGATGTCCTTGCCAATGAAATGATGAACCTCCGTTTCCGGGTTCCTCCACCAATCGTTGAACTCGCGGCCCGTCCGGTTCGCCCACTGTTTCGTCGAAGCAAGGTATCCGATGGGGGCGTCGAACCAGACATACCAATAGTTACCGGGCGAGTCCGGGATCTCGAAACCGAAATACGGCGCCGGCCGCGAAATGTCCCAAGGATGCAGCGGCTCGTTGAGGAACTGTCCCAAAAGATATTTCGCGACTTCCGGTTGCAGCGAACCGGACTCGACCCATTGTTCGAGAAATTTGTGCTCGGCGTCGATGTTGACGAACAAATGTTTCGCTTTTCGGATCTCCGGAACGGTCCCCGTAATGGTACTGATCGGATCGGCAAGCTCCGTGGGCGAATAGTGGGCGCCGCATTCGCAATTGTCGCCGTACTGGTCCTTTTTGCCGCATTTCGGACAGGTTCCCTTGACGAAACGGTCGGCAAGGAAAGTTTTCGCTTCGACGTCGAAAAGCTGTTCGATTTCCTTTTCTTCGACGAGGTTCGCTTTACGGATCGCGGCCCAGATTTCATGGCAGAAGGCCCGATTCTCCGGAGAGTTCGTGCTGCCGTAGTTTTCGAACTCGATGCCGAATCCGGTGAAGTCGGCCAAGTGGGCGGCGTGCATCTTGTCGAGGATTTCCTCTTCCTTGACGCCTTCGGCCTTGGCCCGGATCATCAGGGCGGTACCGTGCGTGTCGTCGGCACAGAGATACACGCAGTCGTTGTCCCGCAACTTCTGGAAGCGCACCCAGATGTCCGTTTGCAGGTACTCGACGAGATGGCCGATGTGAATATGTCCGTTGGCGTAAGGCAACGCGCTGGTTACTAAAATTCGACGTTTCATGGAAAATGAAAAAAGCGTTGGATTAAAAATTGGTGCAGGCATTTTATACCGACAAGGGCAATGCTTCAAGAGGCGATATTCCCGGCCTTGATTTCAGTGGAGAAAGAAAGTATAAATGTTCCCTCAGCGCGTCGCAGGCGAACGCGGCTAAAACAGCGCGTCGCAGGGCGAACGCGGCCAACCTCTATTGATCCGATGAAAAAACAACGTCGTGGCGCGGAAAGCGATACCGTCTTCGAAATCAACGACGACAATCAGGGAAAATACGTCCCTCCGACCGAGTCACCGACGACGAAGAAGAAACCGTCAAAAAAAACCAAACGAAACGTCGGCAGCGAACCGGGAGCCAGGGACGCGGTCGGTTTGCGCATCATCGGCGGTCGGTTTCATGGAACACGACTCCAATACATCGGCGACAATCGAGTCCGGCCGATGAAGGACCGGGTTCGTGAGGCCGTGTTCAATTTGATCGGGCCGACGATCAAGGGAAAACACGTCGTCGACCTGTTCGGCGGAACGGGAGCGCTCTGTATCGAAGCGATCAGTCGGGGAGCGGTCTCAGGAACCGTGATCGAACTCCATCTGCCGACCGCCGCCCTGCTCCGAAAGAATTTGGAAGCGCTGGACTTATTGAAAATCGTTGAGCTGCGGAAAACCGACGCTTTTTTCTGGGCGAAAAATAAAGTCGAGCATCCGCACGACACGCCGTGGATTGTGTTCTGCTCGCCGCCCTACGGATTCTACGTCGACCGGCAAGACGAAATGCTCGAACTGCTCGAAAACCTGCGTCGATCGGCTCCGGACGGCTCCCTGTTCGTGATCGAGTCGGACGACCGCTTTGATCTTGCGCTCCTTCCGTTTTCGGAGGAGTCGCTGAAAGTTCGGTCGTATCCGCCGGCGCTCGTCGCGATTGCCGAAACGATCCGCTAAGACGCGCTGCGCGGCTAAAACGCAAGCGGTATTTCGAGCTTGTTGTTGTTTTACTCGGCGACGTCCAATCGGCGGAGTTCGTTCAATTGCTCCTTGCAGTCGCGGAACGGTTCGGATTCCATCATTCCGGCTCCCGTTCGAAGACGAAGGATCAAGTCGCTCCACAATTCTTCGTGGAACCGTTGATAAAAACGACGGGACCTCGCCGCGACGAAATCTTCCTGAATTTTTCCGAAGAGCTTGGCGACGCTTCGACCGACGCCTTCGCTGCCGACGTGGAGCATCGCTTCGCCGCCGGCCGTGATGCCACCTGCAATTGCCGCTTCGCCGACAATCTGGCTGACGACTTGGGCGCCGATCGCGAAACCGCTGAGAGCCAACGAAACCGTAATCACCGGTCGGGCGACCGTCGCGACGTGATCGGCGGAACGAATCCAGCCGACCGCCCGCGGATTTTCCTTCGACCAATCTTCGAGCCGTCGATGCAGCAATTCCCGGAATCCGGCGTCGATCGGTTCCAGTGATTCCAAGGTCCGGTGGGCCCGTTCCAAAAGCCGAGCCCGTTGTTCGCCGCCGATCAATTCGAGAATTTCCCGTCGGAGGACCGGATTCGACGTTTCTCCGAGCTTTTCGAGGCGACCGATCACTTTGCCGACGAATTCGCCGACGATCCGGTATTCAGCGGCTCGAAAATCCTCCATCGGATCGACCGGCGATTTGGCGGCAATCATTGCGCCGGCTTTGCGAAACGGCCAAAGCAGCGAGTCGCCGACCGTACGATAAACGCTGTTGATCTTCTTCGACCAATCGGGGCGACCGACGTTCCACCAATTTCGAATCTCCTCAACGAGCAAAAACGTTGGAATTCCCGGCCAATCGACCGCCGCTTCCTCCGTGTTTTCCAAGGATCGCAACGCTTCCGTGAAACGTTCCGTCGCCGCTTCAACCCGCTTCAGATAGGCCCGGACGCCCGTTTCCGGATCGTCGAACTGCCGAACCGCTCCGAGCAGCGTTCGCGTCTTGATCACGTCGAAATGCAGCTCGCCGAGAATCTTTCTCAAATCGACCGGCTCTTCGAACGGCGTCGCCGAGTCCGAAGAGTATTCGTAGAACGGAATCTCCAGTTTTTCCGCCGCCGCCCGATCATGGGGCGCGACGAACACTGCAAAGGGGTTCGCTTTCGTCTCGTCGCAAAACTGTTCGATCCAACGCGGCAGATGGTCGACGTCGTCCTTCAAATCGAACATGTTGAAGAGCACGATGACCGGTTTGTCCGCTTCGGCCGCTTCCCGAAAAAATCGGCGAACGGCGGCGTCGTTGTATTTTTGTTCCGTCAACACCGCAATGATCACATCGGCGGCGTGCCGGACGTTCCTCGCCCGCTCCCAGTTGACCTCGGCGTCGGAATCGATGTCCGGCGTGTCCAACAGCAACAGCCGTTCGGGAACGTTCTTGCCCTCGATCCAAAACAGATGGTGTTCCTCGTTCGGCTCCAGCGGCTGGGCGGCGTGTTCCCATGGGACGAGCCGGAATTTGTCGAAATGCCGCTGAAGAAGCTTTTCGAGGGAAACATTGGAATCGGGAACGCCGGAGTACCGGCTAAATGAGGGAGTCAAACAAACGGGGTGCTTCGTTCCGGCGGCTCGATGGTCGACCGCGCTGGAATGATCGCCGACGAGGTGATTGAAGACGAGCGACTTGCCCGTGTTCGTTCCGCCCATGACGGACACGATGAGGAAGGTCTTGTCGTTGAGCTGCGGAACCAGTTTGTACTTTAAGAGGGCGTACCAATCTTCGTGTTCCGGCGACGGCACACCGCTCGCCTCCGCCACGGCCCGGAGCCGATCCAAAGACCGGTCAAGCCGAAGAACCGCCTCGACGAGTTGGGAGAAGCCTGTATTACTCACCCGATTTTTCCTCCCATAACAGCCGGAATGAAGGCGTACTCGCCGTAATGACGGTCGTCGCCGTTTCACCGTCATTGCGCCGGAGTACCGGCTCCATTCCGGCTTTTGTTTTTTTATTCGACGAAATATGTCTTTAGAGGAGGAAACCCGTTGAATTCCACTGCGCAGTAACTGGACGTGTACGCTCCGGCACTCAGCCAATAAATCCGGTCCGACGCCTTAATGTCTTTCGGCAGCGGATTGCGATACTGTTCGTACAGAATGTCGACGCTGTCGCAGGTCGGTCCCGCGATGATAAATTCTTCGGATGGCTCGCCTTCCGCTTCGCAATACAAGGGATAGCGAATGCTCTCGGCGCTCGTTTCGATGAGGCCGTTAAATTTCCCGGCGTCGATGAATACCCATTGGTCGAGGTCGACGTTGGACTTTCGCGACACCATAACCACCTCGCTGACGAGAACTCCGGCGTCGCCGACGAGGGAGCGGCCCGGCTCCATGATGATTTCGGGAATCTCGTCGCCGAACTTTTCGCTCAAATATCGGTAAATTTCCTGGCCGTAAACGTCAACGGGATTCGTCGGCGACAGATAATGGGCCGGAAAGCCGCCGCCCATGTTGATATAACGGAGTTGGATGCCGTAGGTTTCGAGTCGGAAGAAAATATGGCACATATTGGAAATCGCGGAGTCCCAAGCACCGACGTCGCGCTGCTGGGAACCGACGTGGAACGACAAGCCGCAGGGATCGAGTCCGAGGTCCCGGGCCAACAGGACGAGATCAATCGTCATGTCGGTATGGGAGCCGAATTTCCGTGAGAGCGGCCAATCGGCGGTTGCGGAACCGTCCGTCAGGACGCGGAACAGGACTTGGGAGCCCGGCGCTTCCTTGGCGATGTTTCGGACGTCGTCTTCGCTGTCGGTTGCGAACATCCGGACCCCGCGTTCATAAAAATATCGGATATCCTTCGCCTTCTTGATCGTGTTTCCGTAACTGATCCGTTCCGGTTCGACGCCGAGCGAAAGAACCCGATCCAGCTCGTAGATCGAAGCGATGTCGAAACACGAACCAAGATCCCGCAGCAATTTGATGACTTCGGGGGCCGGATTCGCTTTCACGGCATAGTAAATGATCGCATAGGAACAGCAGCGTTTCAACTCCTCGTATTTCTTCCTGACGATATTCAGGTTGACGACGATAAAAGGAGTCGGATAACGATCGGCCTCGGCGCGAATCAACTTCCAGTCGTCGTCGTCGTAATAATCCGCAACGTTCAGAGTCATGGCAAAATCCTTTATCCTGAGAGGCAAAGCACTAACCGACGTCAACGTGAACTAAAGGAGCGGATTCTATCGATTCTTTCGGGCATTGGGGAGAGGGGGGGGGGCGAAACCATTTAGTACAACGTTAAGAAAACATGATTCGTGAGAATGGATGAATTACCGTCATCCCCGCGAAGGCGGGGACCTAGACGGAAGACGTTGTCGACCGTTTGCATCCGTCAATAACGTGTGCAAGAACCTCTTGAAATCTGGTCTCTCGGTCCCCGCCTGCGCGGGGATGACGATATTTTTCCGTTTCCACGAAGGTCAATTCGCTAACGTTGTACTAGCCGGTACTCCGGCAACAATTCGGCGTCCTCTCCGCCCTATTTTCCCCGGTTCTTCCACCAATTTCGGAACGGCGGTTCCTTGGGAGGCGCCGGCAGGGCTCTTCCACGGGTCCACTGTCCGAGTTTATCGGGATGCCAAGGCAAAAACGGAGCGACGCGGATTCCCATTTTGACGAATTTCATGAGGGTCCGGAATCGGAAACCGCTGCGCATCCAAAAGGCGTAGTTTTTCCAAGTTACGGTTTCAAGGAAATTTCCTGCCGGGGTTCCGGCTTCAACCGTTTTCCGTCGCAGAGCGACGTGAAGATGAGCGAGTTCGATTTTGACGGGACAAATCGCGGAGCAACCGCCGCAGAGGGAACAGGCGAAGGGCAATTTCCACGCCGTTTTGACGCCGACGAGCTGCGGAACCAAAATATCGCCGAGCGGTCCCGGATAGACCCAACCGTAGGCCCAGCCGCCGACGAGTCGGTAAACCGGGCAATTGTTCATGCAGAGGCCGCAACGAATGCAATGTAAAATCTGTCGGAATTCCGGATCAGCCAACGCTTTCGACCGTCCGTTGTCGACGAGGATCAGATACATCTCGCGGCCTTCCGCCGGGCCGTTGAAAAGATGGACGTAGGACGTCAATTTTTGGCCGGTTCCCATTCGGGGCAGCATGTTGAGGAACAGCGGCAGATCGTCGAGTCGGGGAAGGACCTTTTCGATACCCATGAGGGCGACATGAACTTTCGGCGATGAGGTCGACAGGCCGATATTGCCTTCGTTTTCGACAAGGCAGAGCGTTCCTGTTTCGGCAACGCCGAAGTTGACGCCGGAAAACCCCATATCGGCGTCGACGAATTCCTGCCGCAGCCGTTTCCGGGCGATCGCGGTCAATTCCTGGTGTTCCGCCGTATATTTTTCACCGAGCTTGTCGGCGAACAGCTTTCCGATGTCCGCCGCCGAAAGATGCAGTGCCGGCGTCACGATATGGGTCGGCCGCTGGTCGGCAAGCTGCACAATATACTCGCCGAGATCGGTTTCGAGAGCCCGGATACCGTGTTTTTCGAGAAAATGGTTCAAGCCGATTTCCTCGCTGACCATCGACTTTCCCTTGACGGCCGTTTTGACGTCGTACTTTTTCGCCAAGTCGAGAACCAATTGGTTCGCTTCGTCGGCGTCGGCGGCCCAAAGAACCTTGACGCCCTTTGCCGTGAGCTTGGCGACAAACTGTTCGAGGAGCGTGTCGAGATTCGCCAGAACGTAGGCCTTGATATCATGGGCCGTCTGTCGCCAGCGCGGCCAGTCGTCCAACGTCCAGCAGAGATTCAAATTGTGTTCCGCCGACCGAAGCGAGGTCGGCATCAAGGCCTTCGGACCGTGCGGTTCGGAGAGTCCTTTGGTTTCCTTCACGAGAAATTCGGTGCCTGCCATGGGACGTTCAAGGGTTGAAAGTTTCTCGATATTATATCATCCCGCCTACCGCGTTGGGAGACAGGTCGACGACAAAGTCGAAAAAATGAGCGTATCGAAACAATCTTTGACGATCGTTGACGCCGCAATGCCGTAGTTTTATAATTGTGGAAGTTGAGTCAACTTCCACCCTCAGGAGAACCGATCACCATGCGATTCCTGTCTATTCTCTCGCTCCCGGCGTTTCTTTGCTTGTTCGTCCTTGCCGCCTCCGCAGCCGAGGTCGGAACCAGTCCTTCGTTCCACGGACCGGTCGGTTTGCAGACCTATTCGCTCCGCAATCAAATCAAGGCTGAAGGAGCCAAGGCCCTTGAATTCGCCAAGGAACAAGGTTTCAAGGAAGTCGAAATCGGCATCGAAAGCCATTACGGCATGTCGAAGGAAGACATGCGGGACGCCCTGAACAAGCTCGGTCTCAAGCCGATCGCCGCTCACGCCAGCCTCGACTACCTGCTGAAAAAGACCGATGAAGCCGTTGACAACGCGAAGTTTTTCGGCCTCCAATATGTCGGCGTCGCTTGGGCGCCGCATAAAAAACCTTTGGACGAAGCTCAGACGTTGAAAATCGCCGAGGACTTCAACACCGTCGGCAAGCGGCTCAAGGAGCGGGGAATTCAATTTTTCTACCACAATCACGGATTCGAGTTCCAGCCTTACAAAGACGGCCTCACGCTGTTCGACCTCCTCATGGAGAAAACCGATCCGGACCTCGTCAAATACGAGATGGACGTTCTCTGGACCATTTTCCCCGGTCAGGATCCTGTGAAGCTCCTGAAGAAGTATCCGAACCGTTGGGTTCTGATGCACCTGAAAGACCTCGCCAAGGGCGTTGAGGGCAACCTCAGCGGCGGAACCGACGTCAAGAACGACGTCGCGCTCGGCAGCGGTCAGGTCGACTATCCCACGCTGCTGAAAGCCGCGCAGGAAATCGGTGTCAAGCACTATTTCATCGAAGACGAAAGTCCCGATGTCTTGACGCAGATTCCGCAGAGCTTGAAGTTCCTTTCGACCGTTAAATTCTAACGAGGTCGATCCCAGCCCCCATTGGATTAAACACAAAATACAAGAGTGTTGTGTAAAATTTGGTATTTTATCGATTTCGCCCCGGAGGGGCATTGCATCACAGCCCAGGGCAGAGCCGAAGGCGTCGCCCTGGGGTGGCGCCCCTCAGGAGATGTTCGCCCTGAAAGGGCGGCGGTTGATGAACACGACAGGTTTCCCAGGGCGGCGGCGAATACGCCTTGCCCTGGGCTAGTACAACGCCAAAGCATATTTTATCAATATTTTGCCACGGAAGACACGGAAAAATCACGGAGAAATTCCTTGCATCATCTCCTTCCGTGTTCCTTCCGTGTCTTCCGTGGCTAAAAGCAATTTTAGGCTTGGCAGGGTA